>JAUWIX010000032.1 GCA_030608005.1 Dehalococcoidia bacterium | reverse complement strand
CTGTCAGTGCGGCATGGAGTACCAAGCCAAAGAAGACGAGATAGCCAAAGACATGTACCCCGGCTGCCACTGGGCTTTCTTTAATGCTGGCAAACGGTATTTTAGGCGTTAGCTTATCCACAATATAGAATATGGCTACCCCGATAAGCAAGCTCACCACGAAGCTCATAGCTAATAACCCCCAGGTCCTAAAATCGAAGATGTACCACAGTATGGGGGCGGTGACCGCAGTGAGTGCCGTAATAGCGCCATGGAGAACCAGACCAATCAGGATGAAGAAGCCGGCAATGAATAATCCGGTAGCCACCGGGTCCTCTCCTATGCGCTCGCGATGAGAGATATGAGGGGTGAGAGCATCTAATGCCCGAACTCCAAGCCACGCCAGAAAAACAGAGATGAAAGTTAGCAATACCACCTTGGCTAGCCATATCAGGACAATTACCCAGAAGGGGGCGGCTAAACCCAGCTCATTCATAAGATATCCTCCTTTTTGTTTATATTAGGTTATCAATAATGGTGTGATATAAGTCTCAATGACAGCTGCCGGCAGCATTAAAGCCACGGCCAGAGACAGATACTTTAAGTTCTGCCTCAGGCTATCTATAACAATAAGTCTTGTTTGCTCATTTAATAGAGCCAGTATAATTATGGTTGGGAAGATACCGACTATAGTAAAAAGCACCGGCATTAGTAATATGCGAATTCTACCTTTTCGCACAAAAGAGGTTAACAAAGACCATCCATGTCTAATAATCAGAACCACTACCATAGCGCCGAAGCTGAGAGCAGCCGCCTCGCCTATAAACAGAGCCGGGAGTTCAATAATGCCGTGAGGCAGCAAACCGGCTAATACAAAACCAAGGGATTTCTCCTCAACTATTATAGTTGATACCCAAGCCACGAGCCAGCCATTGACAGTTAAGGTCAGAATAGGCACCAGACAAAAAACCGGGCTAAATGCGAAGCTAAATAGTAAGACTACAGCGTTCTTAATAAAGATAAAAATGACGGTGGAGAGGGTAAATGGAGCCAAGATGCCGCTGAACTCTTCCAGGGCGGTAAGCTCTTCAGAAAGTAGTCTGGTGATACTGGCCGGGGTAGTCAAACCAAAGGCAATGCCAATGCCAAATAGGAGGATAGCAACAAAAATCCACCTTCTATAGTTCATATAATCTTATCTAACACCATACTTATCATAAAAAACAATCTCAGAGAGTTCCCGCCTTGGCCTAAGGCTGGGTTCCTGGTCAGGGTAGCCCAGGGGTGTCATCGAGACCACACAAAAACCTTCCGGTACCTGTAGAATGCTAGCCGCCTTTTTAGCATCAAAAGCTCCAACATGCACCGTGCCCAGACCCAGCGAATGGGCAGCTAGGGTCAGGTTCTGCATTGCCAGTGCCACATCAAACATATACCAATCACCCTTATCTGTGGCTGATTCCCCATGAAAATAGCCTGATTTCCCCAACTCAGCACAAGCTACAATTACTACCGGCGCCTCTTTAATGGCAATAGCGGCTGGGTTATTAGCACTAAGTATATCAGACAGCTCAACCTTTATGTTGGCGTCCCGCACCACGATGAATCGCCAGCACTGGGTATTAGCCCAAGATGGTGCCCAACGGGCAGCTTCCAAAATAAGCTCAATAGTCTTGTCATCTACTGGGGTAGACTTATATTTACGGATACTTCTCCTGGTTTTAATTGCCTCCAGAACCTCCATCCTTATCCTCCTTAGCCTTTTATTCTTCTTCCCAGGCATCCTTACCGACAAGGGAGACAAAGCGGCAGCCACCTAAATTCTGAACCACGTTCTTCTTCTTGCCTTTGGTAATTTTATATAGCTCCTGCACATAGCGAGAGCCAACAGGAATTACCAAGCGTCCACCAATCGCCAACTGAGCTAAAAGGTCAGCCGGCACCCTCGGAGCACCAGCGGTAACCATTATCGCATCGTAAGGCGCTTCCCTCTGCCAGCCCAGAGTCTCCTCCGCCAGGTGCACCTCAATATTGGTATATCCTAGACTATCCAATACATGCTTGGCTGTCTCAGCCAGAGCTGGCAGACGCTCTGTGGTAACCACAAACCGGGTTAGCTTAGCCAGAATAGCTGCCTGATACCCACTGCCAGTGCCTACTTCCAGCATCTTTTCCCTGCCAGTAAGCTCTAACGCCTCGGTCATAAGGGCAATAATAAAAGGCTGGGAAATTGTCTGGTCATAACCAATAGGAAGTGGACTATCTTCATAGGCAAAGTGCCGACTTTCTGGTGGCACAAAACGTTCCCTGGGTATACAGCGCATTGTTGCCAATACCCGCTCGTCTTTAATCTCAGTGCTAAGGTGCTCAATTAACTCAGCCCTGGCTGCTTCAAAATCCATATCCATAATAGGCACCCACTGCCAGGATAAGGCTAGGAGAAAATCAAGGCTAGCACCACCAGAATAGCCAGCATTATCCCCCCCAGAATACCAATTCTCCGTAGTTCAGCAGCTATATTGGGGTGCTGAGCTACTGTAACTGTAGCCCTCCTCGAGGTTGGCGTCTTTGCCGAAGGAACAAGCAGAGCAGCCCGAGGAGCTGGCTCATGTCTTGGAGTAACCGCCGATGGCTGAGCAACTTGGGAGGGAAAGCCCTTCCCGCCTTTTTTTCTTTTACTCCGAGGCAGGTGTTTGCCATGACCCCGCCGTGATTTATCCGCCATCTACAACCTCCTACTTAGCCCGTGGGTGAGATTTCTCATAAGCACGCCGAATATGTTCAGTGGTAAGATGGGTATAAACCTGGGTAGTAGAGATGTTGGCGTGACCCAGTAGTTCTTGAACCGACCTCAGGTCAGCCCCACCACTCAACATATGAGTAGCAAAACTATGCCTGAGAGTATGAGGAGTAATCTCAGCCCCCAGCTCGGCTGATTTAGCATAGCCCTTTAATATCTGCCAAAGTCCCTGTCTGGTCAACCGCTCGCCACGGCGATTGAGGAACAAAGCCTTTTCATCACTGTTATGTGCCAGATGAGGACGCCTTTCGGTTAAATATTCTTTTAACACCAAAACAGCCTGTCTATGAATGGGAATAAGCCGCTCTTTATGCCCCTTGCCAAAGCAACGCACATAGCCACCCTCAGTATCTAAATCAGCCAAGTTCAAGGATACCAATTCGCTCACCCTCATGCCAGTAGCATACAATAACTGCAGCATTGCGCTATCTCTCTTGGCTTCTGGCGTGGACAGCTTGCTTGGTTGCTCTAACAAGCGGTGGACCTGGCTGATTGAGATGGGCTTAGGTAATGACTTCCCCACCTTAGCTGAACTCACACCCTGTGTTGGGTTACTCCTCAAAATACCCTCAGCCACCAAAAAGCCAAAGAAGGACTTGATAGCAGCTACTTTGCGGGCTACTGTGGTGGCAGCATAGCCCCTCTCCTTAAGGTCGAGCAGATAGCTCAGCATGGCTTGGCGGTCAAAACTAGCCCATGGGGGGATAGTGCCCCGCTTGGCAGCCTCCTTCTCAACAAAGCCAGCTAATTGATGCAGGTCATTCCGATAGGCAAATATGGTGTTTTCGGAAAAACCCTTTTCCACAGCCAGATAGTTTAGAAAATTGTCAATAGCTTCTTTCACCGCTCTCCCTCACTACCAGATAATTTCTACTTTATGTATTGTAACATAACCGAAAAGAAAATTCAGCCCTGTAAATCTGTAAAAGGAAATAGAGCTAGTACTGGGCTGTTGTAGCTATTAGCTGTCTGATAGTTTTGCTGCCGCCGCCAAAGGGGGGTCCTGCTAGATAACCTGCCTCTCCGCTGTGACATTTGCCCAAATGATATTATCCGCAGTCAGTCTGGTTTCTGAGCAGCCTTCCTTCTGGTTAGGAAGAAAATGAGCAACCCCACTATTACCACAGCTATAATGCCGCCAATCAGAGGCCAGTTGCTGGGTGGTGGTACCTCCTCCGGTAGCACCTCCTCTGGTGGTGCCGCTGGTGCTAATACCACAAAACTACCACTCAAACCGTCGACAGCTACACTGTAGCTACCAGCTACATCCTCTGCTGTGGTGACGGTTACCTGTTCACTGGCACCGGCAGCCAGGGTTACCCCTTTGCTGGCTACCACTACATCGTCTATCTTGAGGGTTGCTTCATAGCTGCCAGCAAGGTTACCAGTGTTGGTGAGCAGGACGCAGATGGTTACCATTTCCCCGCAATAACACTCAGATGGGGATATGGAGAGTTCACTGGTGACGAAAGCGGCAGCCGGCGGCTTTCCCAGAGTGGTGAAGGTATATACGGCGGATACTTCCAGGTTGCCTGCCTTATCACTTGACATAGCCTTATAGTGATAGGTGGTACCCGGGGTCAGGTCAATGAGGTGAACACGATGGTCAATAACATATGTCTCATCCAGAGGCGATAGCAGGCTGGGACTGGTCCAGTATTCCACCTGACTGTTGCTTTTCTCCTTTGTTTTCCAGCAGATATCAGCGGTAGTTTCGGTGAGACCACAGATTGATACATCGTAAATCCTGGGTGGAGTAGTGTCAGGTGCCCCGAAACCTCCCCCTCCCCCGCCAACCGCTGGGGTTAAGGTTCTGAAGGTGTAATCCACCGAAGTGGCAATAAGCTCTGTGCCAATAGCTGACCTTACCATGTAGTGATAGGTAGTAGATGAGGAAAGCCCGGTTAAGGAAACGCTATGCTCACTAATAGGGGCGATTTCCTCGGTGGTGCTATTAGCATAATCTCCTGGGCTAGCACGAGACTCGGTATCGTAGAATACCCGAGAGCTGGCATCGCCGTTGGTGTTCCAGGAGATTGTGGCGCCGTAATAGCCGATACCGGAGGCTACGACATCGGATATGGTCAGAGGTGTAGTAGCGCTAAGGTCAACACTGCCGTTATCCTCATCTGGGGGGTCATCGGCGCTTACTACGGGGCAGATTAAGCCCAGCAACACTAGCGACAATATGATGGCTAGAGCTAATCTTACCAGCTTCAATACCTTCGTCTCCTGGCTAATACGACGATAAGGGTTATTACTATGGCTGTGCCGGCAGCAATTCCAGCCAGTAAGGGTATATTAAGTTCAGTAGTTCCTGCTGAGGCTGGTGGTGGTGTTTGAGCCTCCTCTGGCAGCGGCTGACCGCTGGCTATGTGATTAACAGTGGCTTTTACCTTTATCCCCATAGCCACCGTGCCGCCGGTGAGTGCCAGGAACCTTATCTTGCCCTGGTATATCTTAGAGCCAAGCGTCTCATCACCATAAAAGGTCAATACTACCGTGGTGCCTTCTGCCGTAACCGGAACCGTGGTTGGCTCTACCCTTAGCGGTATATCCTCAAGGCTTATCTCAAGGTCGCCGGTAAAGTCATAGACAAGGAATTCCACCTCAGCGCTGCCATCAGCCGGGACATCAAACTCAACCGACGGCGGGCTGAGCCGCAGCCCTTGAGCCAGGACTGGGGTGGCACACAGGCAAATTAGAGCTATTGCTGCCAATAAAGCGATAAACCTTTTCACTTCTATTCTCCCTCTGGGGAGGGTGGGGGCGGCTTAAAGCCGCCCCCAATAACTTGTCTTATGGTCCTGCTTGCTCTGCCCAGAAGACCAGTGTTGCCGTGTAGGTACCAGGTGGTGTGTCACTAGGCACGGTGAGAACTAGAGAAACGTCTAGAGGGTTGCAAGGCTCAAGAGAAGAATACGACCAGCCGGCTGCCGCCTTCGCACCACTCGTATCGTCTATTGTCAAGCCTGCTGTATAAACACCGGGCGGCGATTCGTTGATTATGCTGGCTGAAAGCTCCACATTTACATTCCCATAGTTGTGAATGTTAACCATCCGTGTCTGTGAGGCTTCACCGGGGACGACATCGCCGAAGTCCACCCAGGTCGGCTCTACTGAGATACCAATAAATGGTGTATAATGGGCATACATGCCAACCGAGCCACTGAACCTATCCAGCAGCGCCTTTATCGCCCAGGCTGCCTCGGAATCAATCTCTAGGCATTCATCACCAGTTCCACCTTCAGCATGCCAGCCGCCATCAAGCGCAGCAGCGTTCTGGGCCGATACCAGCCAGTCAGCACCCTTTTGTGCCGCAGCGACAGCGTCAGACTCACCCTGACTGAGAAGTGCCATCACCGCATAGGCGGTATTCTGGACACTCATGTCGACTGGGGTAGCTCCATGCCAGTTCCAGTAACCAGCGTCATTCTGTACATTTATCAGCAGAGTCTTCAGTGCCCCTACCTTATCGCCATACAGACCTACCTCTTGAAATGCCTCAATTGCCCCGGTCAGGCCGAGGATGTAGCCTTCCTGAGTGGTGTCTCCGCTGTTAAAGTAGTTTCCTTCGGGGTCATCCACGGCATTATAGATTACGGTGGCAATGCTTATTGCCTGCGTGTCATAGCCCTCGCCGGGATAGTAGGCATCCAGGGACAGTGCCGCCTTAACCGCTGCCTCAAGGTCCCAGGGGATGCAGTCAGGAATGGCTATCCTAGCATCCCTTATGTACTCTGCCATGGCAGTAGCAGACCCATTGCCGAGGCCGGCTACTCTACCGTCCCACCTCTCCTTGGCCAGGGCAGCGATGCTGGCAGCGGTGGTGCCAGGTACCTCTGTTTGTATCGCCCCCAGTAGGGTGGTATCATGATGGGCGTGCCTGGCAAGCCAGACCATGAAGGTGACATCGGGGAAGCTGTCAACACCCAGAGCAGTCTCTACCTCTCCTGAATAGGTTGGCGGTGTGTCGACGGCAAACTTATAGGCTTTTGCCAATGCCGTTTCGTAGGTGGCTTTGTCCTCCAGCTCATAGGCCTTCAGGATGCCCATGGCGGTTATACCAAGGGTATTGGTCGTAGAATCCCCAGCAGGTAGGTCCCACGAAAAGCCGCCATCGGGATTCTGGTTGGCTGCCAGGTGGTCTGCCGCCGCAAGCACAGCGGCAGTGTAGTCTGCTTTTACCACAGCTGAGAATGTGGCAGTTGTAATGACAGCCTCACCATTACCATTACTCATGTTAACAAGACTAACGGTTACCGGGTATGTCTTGACGGTGTTGAAGTTAACCCTGAACTCGGTGGTCTCGTCATAAGAAGCGGACATCGGGAATCCTCCAGAAGGCCCGAAGTAACCTTCCAGATTACTGCCCTCCTGGGTTAATGGCATAGTGTACCAACCTGCTACGGGGGGGGTTCCTTCCAAGCCATAGTACTCGAAGCTGGCAATGTCAGCTAGAACCGTATCCGCTACTACAAACTTGAAGAGGACACTAGTGTATCCGCTATCACTAGTAGTAGTTATACTGAACTCCTGCTCAACACCAGCAACATAGGGTCCCTCAACATCAGTAGAGGTGATTGCATCTGCTGCCGCCACTGGTACCGCCGCCACCAGGCTGAAGCTCACCACCAGCACCAGGGTAAACAAGATACTAAAAATTTTTCGTTTCAATTCCTTTTCCTTTCTTACTTTATTTTTATATCAATCGGTCTTTCCCGAGCGTCTTTGACAGTCGCATTCTCCCATAAGCATCATCTCCCTTCCCCAAAAAAATAAAAACCGACCCTTTAAGGTCGGTTTCACTATTGGCTCGCCGTCATCCAAGTGCCCAATTACGGGTGGCGGTTCAATGCCCCCTCTATATTTAATAATATACCAAATGGCGAATTTGTCAACCCCATTTAGCACCTCTTTTCCAAACCAAATACTTTGTCCCCTTTTACAGGCTATGCTACAATAAATTTATATGACGGCAAGCTATATAACCGAGCAGTTAAAGCAATTGCCAACCAGCCCCGGCGTCTACCTATTCGAAGATGCCGAAGGCAATATCATATATGTTGGTAAGGCAGCTAACCTGCGCCACCGGGTAGGGTCATATTTCGGCGCCGGGCAAAAGCTAACGCCAAAAATACAACGAATGGTAAGCAAGGTTGATGACCTGGACTATTTTGTTACCACTTCAGAACAGGAGGCTCTTATCCTTGAGTTAAACCTGATAAAGAGGCACCACCCCCGTTACAATGTTCGGCTTAAAGATGATAAGACCTTCCCCTATCTCAAGATAGACTTCAGTGAGGATTGGCCCAGGGTGCATATCACCCGCCGCCTGGAGGAGGATGGGGGACGCTACTTCGGTCCCTTTGCCAGCGCCAAGTCAGTGCGCCAGACCCTGAAGCTGATAAAGGGAATTTTCCCCTTCCGCTCCTGCTCCAAGCCCATCACTGGCACTGACCCTCGCCCTTGCCTAGAGTATCATATCGGGCATTGTCTTGCTCCCTGCATTGGTGCGGTGAGCAGGGAGGAATACGCCGAGGTAATAAGGCAGGTAATCCTTTTCCTTGAGGGGAAGCAGGAAAGGGTGGTTCAACAGCTTGAGAGCAAGATGAATAAGGCTGCTAAAGCTTTGGATTTTGAGAGGGCAGCTATGCTCAGAGACCAAATCCAAGCCGTTGACAGGGTTGTTGAAGGGCAAAAAATCGCCACTAAGGTGAAAGGGGAACAGGATGTTATCGCCTTCGCTGGCGATAAAGACCAGTCCTATGTCCAGGTCTTCTTCATCCGCAGTGGTAAGCTAATTGGACGAGAGAGCTTTTTATTGCAGGGGACCCGCTCTGAAGAGCCAAGCCAAATCATGACCAGTTTTATTAAGCAGTTTTACCACTCTAGCCCCCACATCCCCCCACTATTGCTTCTCCAGCACCCGGTGGAAGATGCGGCTATGATTCAGAACTGGCTTCAAGGTAAACGGGGAGGCAAGGTCAATATTCAAGTGCCATGTCGGGGAAATAAAAAACAACTGGTGAACATTGTTGCCGAAAACGCTCAGCAAGGCTTAGAGCAACTAAAGATTAAACAGCTAGCTTCGCCAGCAGCGCTATCGGCGGCATTAGAGGAAATAAAAAGGGAACTCCAGCTACCCCGGTTGCCCTCTCGCCTAGAGGGCTATGACATCTCCGATATCCAGGGAATGGCAGCGGTGGGCAGTATGGTGGTCTTTGACCAGGGAAAACCAAAGCCTTCTCACTACAGGCGCTTCAGAATCAAAACAGTGTCGGCTGCCAACGACTATGCCATGCTTGAGGAGGTGCTCAGGCGAAGATTCAAGCGGGCTAGCGGTGCCTTAGATACCTGGGCAATCCTGCCTGACCTGGTGCTCATTGATGGCGGAAAGGGGCAGCTTAACACTGCCCGAGCAGCGATGCAGGAAATAGGGGCTGGCTTGGTGCCCACTGCCAGTTTAGCTAAGGAAAATGAGGAGATTTTTATTCCCCAAAAGAAAGAGCCCATCATCCTACCCAAGTCTTCCCCTGGTCTCCAATTGCTTCAGCGCCTCAGAGACGAGGCACACCGTTTTGCCCTCGGCTATCACCAGAGAATACACAAAATGGAAACCTTTGCCTCAGCTCTGGATGCTATCCCTGGAATCGGACCCAAGCGTAAGCGAGCCCTGCTGAGGCAGTTCGGCTCAGTTAAAGCCATCAGGGAGGCTCCCATTGAAGACCTGGCTGCCGCCAGGGGCATGACCCAAAGCCTAGCCAAGAAAATAAAGGAGCACCTATGAGATTATTTACTAACCTCACCCCCTGTGCCCCCCTCTCCATGATAGGGAGATGTATTCTTCCCCACATAAAGTAAAATCACTGATGAGGGATAATGCCAGCTAACTTACCACCACAATACTTTGAAGCGGAAAAGAACTTCCGGGAGGCAAAGAATCCGGTAGAAAAGATAGCCGCCCTGGAGGAAATGCTGGCGATTATGCCCAAGCACAAGGGGACTGACCACCTCCGTGCTGAGCTGAGGAGGAGGATTTCCAAGCTAACCGAGGCATCGGAAAAGAAGGCAGCCACCAAGCGGGCGTCAATGGTTATTGAGAGGGAGGGGGCAGCCCAGGTAGTGGTAATCGGCTTGCCTAATGCCGGCAAATCACAGCTTGTCTCTAGTATTACTAACGCCTCCCCCGCTGTAGCCGAATACCCCTTCACCACCCACAGCGCCACCCCGGGGATGATGGAGTTCGAGAACATAAAAATACAGTTGATTGACACCCCACCATTAGTACCGCAGTCCATTGACTTCTGGCTACCACCCATGCTGAGACGGGCTGATGCCCTATTGGTTGTGGTGGATTTAGCTGGGGCGCCACAAACCCAGATGGAAGCCATCACCACACAACTGGAAAATATGAGGATAGAAATTGGTGAGGCACTGGCTAGGGAAGAACCAGAGTTTACTCTATGGCACAAAAAGGCGCTAATTATTGGCAACAAGTTCGACCTGGATAACGCCAGCCAAAATTGCACCGCTTTGAAAAATAGATATGAGGGACGATTGCCGGTTATTGCTATCTCAGCCAAAGAAGGGACTGGCTTAGAAGAGCTGAAGCTTAAAATTTATCAACTGCTTGATATTATCCGGGTATATACTAAGGCGCCAGGGGAAAAGCCTGACTTTACCGACCCTATAATCCTCAACAGGGGGAGCACAGTGGAGGATGCAGCAGCAGAAGTGCATAAGGATTTCCGAGCCAACCTAAAATACGCTCGAATCTGGGGCTCAGGCAAACACGATGGCTTAATGGCAAAGAGAGACCACATTTTGCAGGACGGGGATATAATAGAACTGCACCTTTGAAATAGCTAAGTAGCAATATGGAATATAGAGATTATTTAGAAACCTATCCCCCTGATCCCCTTCCCTCATTATTTGTTGAGGGAAGGGGGAGTGTAGGTAAGAGAGGGGCTTCGCCCCTCTCTAAAATCTCTTCCCCCTCTCCTTTGAAGGAGAGGGGGACAAAGGGGGTGAGGTAGCAAACAACCTCAATGTAGGCTCTTGACAAAGGTAGGTTAGCTAATTAAAGTGTCCATTACTTCAATTTACAATATGTCCCATTTTCGCTAATATCGGGTTGCTTTTATACGGGCGAGGGACGAGAAGAAGTATCAAGAGGCTAGTATGGTAAATTTATCTAATCTGAAATCTATGAACGAGTTAGACCTTCTAAGGTTATACGCTGAACTAATGGAAGAGCTTCGTAATAGACAGATAATCCGAAGTGGCAATAACCCGGTCGCAGATTATGCCGAAAAGGTTGCGACTGAGTATTTGGGCCTTCGCCGTGCAGGGAAAGAAGAAAAGGGTTACGACGGCCTGGACAAAAGGGGGGAAAGGTATCAAATCAAGGGAAGGCGTATTACCAGACACAATAACTCCCGTCAGCTGAGTGTTATTCGCAACCTCGATGAAGAGTTGTTTGACTTTCTAATTGCTGTAATCTTCGATGAAGGCTTTAATATACTAGAGATGTGGAAAGTACCACGTCAGTTTGTTAAAGAAAAAGCCAAGTGGTCGGAGCATTCGAATGGTCATATTTTTCAGGCTAAGCCTGACATTTTAGTTGGTGGCAAGGGCGTAGAGAGAATAGTCTAGCTAGAAGTTACACATGGTTGCACTCCTACAAGGGTAAGAGAATCTCTCTAATGTGGCATCCCCGCCGCCACCAGTATTATGCAGTCCTCGTCCCCGTCGTTTAGCAGGCCATGGGGTAAGCCATAAGGAAGCCAGATAGCATCGCCAGCGGTTACTTTCTGTTGCTCATCGCCGACAGTCATCACCCCCTGCCCCTGAAGCAGGTAGTAAATCTCCTCGTAAGGGTCTATATGCGACTCTATCACCTTGCCCGGTTTCAGAACAGCATAGGCAAAGAATAAAATGCTCTGTAACACACTACTATCCAAAAGCATAGTAGCTACAGCCCCACCATGAGCTATATAGCGCCTTTGAATTACCTCTTCCTGCTTGATATTCCTAACTATCATCGGCCTTCCCCCTACAACAAAAACT
>JAUWIX010000010.1 GCA_030608005.1 Dehalococcoidia bacterium | reverse complement strand
CTCTTAAATTCTAGGCTGAAACTTCTCTGATTTCTCATGGCAAGGTCCTTTCTCCCTCCATTATAGAATACTCCGACCCTACCAAACCTTCCTAACCTAATGTGTCCAGTTTCAGGGGTTCACTCCATATATCTTCTTTTTCACAATTATGAACGATGTGTTGTGGCTTATGGCTTATGGCTCTTACCGATGTATGGAAGTTGTCAGACAGAGCCAATAAAATATGCTACATAGTAGGGTTTTCAATCTTACTACCCTCATTTGTAGGTTACAATATTGTGGCAGATACCTCTGTATGGATGAAGATATCACCTATAATTGGAGGAGCAGTTGGGTGTCTAGTGGGTTATATCAGGGGTAGAATTAAGAAAGGAGCATCTTAATTTCGGTTTTCCCCATCACTCCCTCACCAGCCCCATCATCCCCAGCATGGCTATAAAGGCAAGACCGGCGCCGAAGAAGAAAG
The DNA here is from genome assembly GCA_030608005.1 of Dehalococcoidia bacterium. GTDB lineage: Bacteria > Chloroflexota > Dehalococcoidia > Dehalococcoidales > BS750m-G39 > JAUWIX01. The sequence continues at coordinate 39,660 of JAUWIX010000010.1, read as the reverse complement.
GAGCGGCTGGGCTGTAAGCCTGCCACAGCCACCCGGCAATGACGCTGGCGGGCAAAAGGGTGAGACCAACCACGCCATGATACAGTCCATAGGCGGTGCCTCTCCTCTCCTCGGGAACCAAATCAGCGACAAAGGCTCGTGCCACCCCTTCCACTATTCCATAGTAGATTCCGTAACAGGCAAATAGCAGCCAGACCTGCCACAGCTCTGATGCCAGGGCAAATCCCAGGTAAACCAGGGCATAGATAAACCAGCCCATGGTGATAACACGCCGCCTCCCCAGTCGGTCAGAAAGCATTCCCGCCGGTAAAGAGGTAGCGGCATAGGTGATATTAAACAGGACGAGCATCAATACCACATAGATAACCGATGACCCCAGATTTTGTGCCCTCAGAATAACAAAGAAATCGCTGGAATTACCCAGAGTAAATACAGCCATAATAGCCAGAAATAGCTGAAAACGGGTATCAAAGCCAGCGGTTAATCTATTTCGGGGCAACCCTGGGTGAGCACTACTACCCGGCAATGGCTTTCGCTCTCTAACAAAGAATAGCAGCACTAATACTGCCAGCACTGCCGGCACCACGCCCACCAATACCAGCCACTGGTAAGTCTTCAGGCTGAGCGCCAGTTCCCCACCCTGAACCAGGTATATAATGGTAGCGGCTATCGCCAGCCCGAGGACAGCACCCGTGGTATCCATAGCCCGGTGCAGCCCAAAGCCCTTGCCCCTTTCCTCGGCAGAGACCGAATCAGCCACCATGGCATCGCGGGGCGAAGTGCGGATGCCCTTCCCCACCCTATCGCTGAATCTAACTGCCAGCACTGCGCCCCAGCTTGAGGCCAGATACATAAAGGGCTTAGCTATAGTAGAAATACTGTAGCCTAATACCGCCAGAGGCTTGCGCTTTCTTACCCTGTCGCTGAGCCAGCCGCTGAATATCCTTAGAACAGCATCAGCACCCTCTGTCAACCCCCCGATAAGACCTATAATAGGAGTTCCCACCCTCAGTACATTGAATAAAAAGAGGGGGACAAGGGTAAAAATCATCTCGCTTGAGACATCAGTCAGCAGGCTAACTATACCCAGGAAAAATACATTTGGGTTAAGCCCAAAGACCTTGCGCCGCTCTAGATAGGCTTTATCAGTCGCCGGCAGCTTCATTATAGCTACCCAGTATACCATTCCCTGCTCCGTAGGAGAAGCATATATTGGGGCAAGGTTGCTTGACACTGATATGGCTAATAGCTACAATAATTTCTGTGCCGAGGTAGCTCAGTCGGTAGAGCACTTGACTGAAAATCAAGGTGTCCCCAGTTCGATTCTGGGCCTCGGCACCAAGCTAAAGGCGGAAGTGGCTCAGCGGCAGAGCATCTCCTTGCCAAGGAGAGGGTCACGAGTTCGAATCTCGTCTTCCGCTCCAATTTGGTTATCAGCCGAAGTGGCGGAATAGGCAGACGCGGCAGTCTCAAAAACTGTTGGGGGGCAACCTCCATGTCGGTTCGAGCCCGACCTTCGGCACTATATAAAATGCCGAGTTGTGTAGTGGTAGCACGGGGGACTTTGGATCCCTTAGCCCTGGTTCGAATCCAGGCTCGGCAGCCACTTGGCAGCATCTCCTAATTTCCTACCCAACCAGCATACCGCAGATAAACTTGTTAAAGGTGAGCCTTTATACGGTGGGAGTTGACAAAAAAAGGAGGGGTATTATAGCATACACGGGATTAAATTTGAAAGGGGGTTTTATCACCGCCAAACACAAATGAATATTAATAGATATTATAGGAGGTGCTTACGGTGTTGAAACATAAATGGATTTTCTTGTTGCTGGCAGTGGTGCTTGTCTTAGCATTAGTAATGCCCGGGTGTGCTGAAAAGCCGGAGAAGCATGCCACTTTCTGCTTCGCACAATGGTCAGGCGATTGGATGACCATCTATGTGCCCAAGATACTGCTGGAGGAGGAACTGGGCTACACCACAGAGATAGTGGAACTATCTATTACTGCTGCCTTTACAGCTATAGCAACTGGTGAGGCTGACCTCTGGACTGATTCCTGGCAGCCCAATCAGGCAAACCTTGCGGAAAAGTATGCTGATAACATTGAATCACTGGGACTAATCTACGGCAACTGCCTGCAAGGCTGGATGGTACCCAAGTGGGTATCCGACCAATATGGCATCGCTGAGGTAGCTGACCTGGACAACCCGGAGATTGCCAAGATGTTTGATATTGATGATGACGGCATCGGCGATATTATAGGCTGTGATGCTGCCTGGACTTGTTGCAGAGTAACCGATGAGGAGATAGCTGGTTATGGGCTGGGCGACCTCTACGAGCAGAAATACGGAGCAGAGGCAATGATGACGGCTGCCATTGAGGGCAGGCTGAAAAAGGACGAGCCGGTTCTTTTCTACTTTTATACCCCACATCCATTCTTTGTCAGGCACCCTGTCGGGGAGAGTGTGGTCTGGCTGGACGACCCCAAGGACTTCTGGCCTATAGCTAATGTGTACAAATTCGGCAATAAGGATTGGATTGCGGAAAACCCACAGGCAGCTGAACTTGTCCGCCGGGTGGAGATGACCTCCGATGACATCGGCTGGTGGGTTGCGCAAATGGAAGAGAAAGGCGATGACGCCGCAGTGCTGGAAGCGCTCGCCAGGGAGTGGATGGCAAAACACCAGGCTGAGGTAGATTCCTGGCTAGAGGCAATAAAATAGCTAAGGTCAACCGGTTAGGTTGAGACTAAAGAAGCCCTGGGCATCCACCCAGGGCTTCTTATCTTTAAGCCATAGTAGCCTAGGCAGCCTTCGCTCTTCTTCTCACCTTGCCTAGGGACTGAGTAACCCGGTCCAAGACCATAGCAATGAGGATAATGGCAGTTCCCGCCACAAATCCCCGCCCAACGTCCACCTGCCCCAGCGCCATGATTACCTCTCTACCCAACCCACCAGCGGCAATCATTGCTGCTAGCACCACCATAGACAAAGAGAGCATAATGGTCTGATTGACCCCAGCCATGATGGAGGGCAGCGCCATGGGTAACTGCACCTTAAACAGGAGCTGGGAAGAAGTGGAGCCAAAGGCATGAGCTGCCTCCACCAGTTCCACGGGCACCTGCCTGATTCCCAGATTGGTCAGCCGTACTGCCGGGGGCAGGGCGAAGATAACGGTAGCTATTACCCCTGGCACCTTGCCGATACCAAAAAACATCAGGGCGGGAATTAGGTAAACGAAGGCAGGCATGGTCTGCATAGCATCCAATATAGGTCGTTCTATGGCGTCCACATGGTCGCTATAGGCACAGAGTATGCCTGTGGGAATACCCAGCACTACCGAGATGAGCACTGCGGTAGCAATAAGCGCCAGGGTGGACATGCTGAGGTCCCAGAGCCCGAGCATGCCAATGAAGTACATGGCAACACCAGTGAATATGGCAACACGGCGTCCAGCCAGACGCCACGCCAGCAGTATAATGAGCGCCAGCACCGACCACCATGGCAGCCAGAGCAAAAACTTCTCCAGATTGTTCAGCACTGCTGCAGTAACGTCCTTTATAACATCGAAAAACACTGCCCAATTAACTATAAGCCACTCCACCCCGGTATTCACCCACCCACCCAAGGGCAACTGGTAAAAGCCCCCTCTGTAGTCGCCCAGAAGCCAGCCAAGCAGTATGACAAACCCAGCCACCCCAAGCCAAATCAGCGCCTGGAAGAATGGGCGCTGGGTAATCTTCTTGGAGGGCACAGCCTCCGCTGTTTCTGTCTCTTCGTTCGGAGAAGTACTAGGTGGTGTCATTGCTGTTCTCCTTTCCCATCATACCCAATAATAGAGCCACGCGGGGCACCTCTCCGATAAGCCTTCCCCCTTCATCAACTACAGCCACCGGATTATCGCTGCTGGCTGCCAAGGGTATCACCTCTTCAATCGCTTGGTCAGGCCCAATCTGAAGGGCATGTTCCCTCGCGACCTCGTCCAGCCTTTGGACATGGCGGACAATTGCTCGCGCCACCTCGTTGAGCGTGATAACCCCACTCAACCGACCCCAAGAATCAACTATAAAGGCACGGCGAATATTTTTCTCACTCATCGCGTGCAGGGCTACCTTCGGTCCCTGCCATCTGTATAACTTAAGCTCCGGCTCCCTCATGATGTTTCTAACCGAGACGACCTTACTTCGGGGCACATCACGGACAAACTCAGTTACATACTCATCAGCCGGGACGGATACTATCTCTTCAGGGCTGCCGATCTGGACGATTTGACCGTCCTTCATGATGGCAATGCGTTCACCCAGTTTGAGCGCTTCATTAAGGTCGTGGGTGATGAACACGATGGTCTTATGCACCACCGACATCAGGTTGATGAATTCGTCCTGCATCTGGCGGCGGATAAGGGGGTCGAGAGCGCCGAATGGCTCGTCCATGAGTAGTACCTCGGGGTCTACCGCCAGCGCCCGCGCTAGACCCACCCGCTGTTGCATACCGCCGCTAAGCTCATCGGGATAACTGTTCTCCCAGCCCTTGAGTCCTACCATCTCGAGCGCCTCCAGCACCCGTTTTTTCCGCTGTGCTTTTTCCACGCCCTGCACCTCAAGCCCATAAGCCGCATTGTCGACCACTGAGCGGTGAGGGAATAGGGCGAATTGCTGGAATACCATGCACACCTTATGGCGCCGGGTCCTCCTGAGCTTCGCCCCACTCATGGTGGAAAGGTCAACTCCATCGATGAAGATTCGTCCCATGGTGGGCTTGATGAGCCGATTGATGCAGCGGATGAGAGTGGACTTACCACTGCCGGATAGCCCCATAATCACAAATATCTCTCCCTCTGTGACATCAAAGGAAATGTCTCTCACTGCTATTACGTGGCCGGTCTGCTCCAGCACTTCCTCCTTGCTCATGCCATCCTTTATCAGATTGAGAGCATGTTGTGGGTTACGGCCGAAGACCTTCCACAGATTTTGACACGAAATTTTCACTATAGGTTTTTCCATTTCACTCATAGGCTCTTTCCCCTTTCTTGCAACGGCAGAGTTGAGGACAATGGACAGTTCGGTCAGGAGTGAGAAGTAGCGAGGAAGCTGAAAGCGAAGCAAACACGAGGATACAAAAGATTTCGCAGGTATTCCCTTAAGACTAGCTTAATTTTAAAGACCTCCTCAATCTTTCTGTCAGAAAACTGGCGCTACCTTTATACCACATAGGCTTTGGTCAGTCAAGGCGGGTGAGAAGCAATTAGTAGAGCGATGGGCTGTTGAGGGGCGGGGAGACATAATGAGCAAGGCAGGCGGGTTAACCTCCGTAGCCGGCTGTGGTGCCTTGGTGGACGCCTCTTCCTTGGGTTCTTTATCCCAGCTTCAAGGAGAATCAGGCGCACCGAAGACCTGGATAGAGCTATGCCCTCTCGCTCGTCTAGAAGCTCAGTAAAGTGCTGATAAAGTGCTGATTGTTACAGCCAGCATAGGTTGAGCCTGCCAGTTCCAATTCCCGCTTCCTCAGATTCTCATCTAAGGCATGGTGAGGTTTTCTCCCAATTATCTCACCTTTCTCCATTTGATTTAAGACCATCGACCTCTTTTGCCCTTTCTTGTTCAATATCACCAACTCCTTCGTGGTGACATTTTCCCTTAACAATTAGATGGTGACAAAATCATAGAACAACAACAAAATAGGACAAAAAGTATGGGCTTGACTAGGGGAAGGGTGTTTAGTACAATTATCACTGTTTAGTGGGCGGTTAGCTCAGTTGGTTAGAGCACTGCGTTGACATCGCAGAGGTCACTGGTTCAAGTCCAGTATCGCCCACCATCTATCACCTGGTAAACCAGATAAATAAGCCGGTTCCTATAAGCCCCGCACTCGCCCCGAAGTAGAACACAGAGTTAATGTTTACAAAGTCGTTTATTACCCCGCCCAAAAGTGGTCCTATAGCCATACCTATGCTCATTGCCATAGTGAATATGGCTATGGTCGAGCCCATGCCAAACTTTCTCCCCTCCTCTACTGTCAGGGCTGAGGAGGCTGGCATAGAAATAGCACCACCAAGACCCTGGAGAGCACACAGACCTAATAGCTGCCAGAAGTTGTGTGTAAAGGGAACCAAACCAAGGAAGGTGAGGTTGATGAGGCTGCCCACAACTACCATGGCTTTCCTGTTGAATCTGTCGGCTATATTACCTGAATAGACTTGAAGTAATGCCAGCAGCAAGATTTCAACTGCTAGCAGTACTCCTATGAGAGTCGGGCTCAAGCCAATATACATAGCGGCAAAGATAGGGAGAAAGCAAGCGAAGGCTCCCCTGCCCAGGGAAAATGTCAGTCGGAAACTGAAAAGACCCTTCACCATGCCACTGGCGCTCATCTCTTTGAAGGATGGCACAGAGCTTGCCATTTTCTTCTGTCTAATCTCAGGAAGGAAAAGAGCAGCAATCAAGAAAGCCAGCAGGTTAAGACCACCCATAGCGGAAAAGGCAATATTCATTCCAAAGTGGTCGGTTAGTACTCCACCCATCAGGGGACCGAAGCCAAAGCCGGTGAAAAAAGCAGCCTGGAAGTAGCCCATCCACTTCCCCTCCTCACCCTCTGGCGAGATATCACCAACATAAGCTTGAGCAATAGGCATAATCATTCCAGCAGCAGCACCCTGGATTAAGCGGACTAAGATTAGCTGTGAGACATTATCTGCCCATATGTAGCCCAGTGAAATAATGGCGTAGATGCCAAGACCAGTGCAGATAAATAGCTTTCGTCCATTGCGGTCGGAGAGCCTGCCAAAGATGGGCATAAATATAGCTCGAGAGATAGAGAAGCCAGCAAAGATTACCCCCAGCCAAATTCCAGTAGCTCCCATGTTCTTGGCGTAAAGGGGTAATAGTGGTGCTATTATGCCAACTCCTAGCATAGAGGAGAAGACGGCTAGGGCTAGGACAGGAAAAACCTTCTTTATCATCTGGGTATCTCAAGCATTATAGTGTTTTGCCCCCCAGCCTGGCAACCCGAGCCAATTGCACATATAGCTCATAGCTGATATAATCAAACAGCTTTCACTTAATAGGTAACAGGATTTTGACCATGGTTTCTGATAAACAGCAGAGGGAAACTGAGGGTGAGAAGCTGGAGATAATGCGGCATTCCGCAGCTCATGTTATGGCGGAGGCGGTTCAGTCTATCTTCCCTGATGCCAAGTTTGGTATCGGTCCAGCTATTGAAGATGGCTTTTACTATGACTTTGAGTTACCTCGCTCGTTGACTCCAGATGATTTGCCCCTCATTGAGGCTAAGATGAAGGGAATAATCGCTTCTAATGCCCCTTTTATCGGACAGGAGGTAACCAAGGAAGAGGCTCGAGCGCTATTTGCTGCCCAGCCCTATAAGCTGGAGTTAATTGATGAAATTCCCGAGGAGAAGGTCGGCTTATATCGGCAGGGTTCATTCCTTGATTTGTGCCGCGGACCCCATGTGAGTTCTACCGGGGGGATAAAGGCGTTTAAGCTTCTCAGTATTGCTGGTGCCTACTGGCGGGGTGATGAGCATCGCCCTATGCTACAGCGGGTATATGGCGTTGCTTTTGACACCGAGGAGGCTTTGGCGGAGCATCTCAAAAAACTTGATGAGGCGGCAAAGCGCGACCATAGGAAATTGGGTAAGGAGCTTGACCTATTTAGCATCCACGAGGAGGCTGGTCCGGGGCTGGTTCACTGGCACCCTAAAGGGGCAGTGATACGCCGTGTCATTGAAGATTTCTGGAAGGATGAACATATCAAGCGTGGCTATGACATCATATATACTCCCCATATCGCTAAATTGGATTTATGGAGGACCAGCGGTCATTGGGAATTTTATCGCGATTACCTGTATAGCCCTATGGAGGTGGAGGGGCAGGAGTATATTATCAAACCAATGAATTGCCTGGGGCATATCCTGATTTATAAGACAAGTCAGCACAGTTACCGAGAGCTACCGCTGCGCTATGCTGAGCTGGGCACGGTGTATCGCTACGAGCGCTCCGGGGTGCTGCATGGCCTGTCCCGGGTCAGGGGCTTTACTCAGGATGATGCCCATATCTTTTGCCGCTTTGACCAGTTAGAGGATGAGGTAGTGGGGGTACTGGACTTAGCCCTGTTCATGGTAGATACCTTTGGCTTCGCCAATTATCAGGTATTACTTTCCACCCGACCCGAAAAGTATGCTGGCACTATCCAGGCTTGGGATGAGGCTACCGAGACCCTAAGCCGGGCTCTGGCTCGGCAAAGGCTTCCCTATAATATAGACCCCGGAGAGGGTGTATTTTATGGACCTAAAATAGATATTAAGTTTGAGGATGCTCAAGGCAGGGGGTGGCAGGGTCCCACTATTCAAGTTGATTTTAACCTTCCCCAGCGCTTTGATGTTACCTATATTGGTGATGATGGCGAGGAGCATTTGGTAGCCATGGTGCATCGCACCGTGCTGGGGAGTATGGAGCGTTTTCTTGCCTCACTGATTGAGCACTATGGCGGCGCCTTCCCAGTGTGGCTGGCGCCAATTCAGGTAATGCTGATTCCAGTAGCAGACCGCCACTTGGACTATGCTCGTAAGCTGGAGGACGGGCTTAAAAGTGAGGGGGTGCGGGTGGGGGTTGATGCTCGCTCAGAAACAGTAAACCTAAAAATTCGGCAAGCGCAACTTGATAAGATACCATACATGCTTATTGTGGGTGACAGGGAGGTAGCGGCATCAACCGTTTCCGTCCGTTTGCGCAGCGGAGAGCAACTGGCTTCCCAATCCTTTGATAGCTTTAAACAAAGCATCAGGAAGACTATAGTAAACAGGGCAAAGGAGCTAAGGTTATAACTTGACTAGCATAAAGGGTTATGCTATAGTTTTTGCCCATGACATGTCAAGGGCTTGGGGGAGGTAAATAGGAATATAGTTAAAGCGCTGCGTGTTAACAAGCTGATTAGGGCTAAAGAGGTCCGCCTGGTGGGGGGGAAGGGGGAGCAATTAGGGATTATGCCCTTGAGCCAAGCACTGGAGACGGCAAGGAGGCATAATCTTGACTTGGTTGAGGTAGCTCCTACCGCAGTACCCCCGGTATGTCGCCTCCTTGATTACGGGAAGTATAAATATGAGCAGGCTAAGAAAGAGCGTGAGCTTAGGAAGAGCCAGAGGGTTTCGCTTTTGAGGGAGGTCAGGTTACGACCTAAGATTGATAATCATGATTTTGAAGCTAAGATTAGGTCGGTCAGGAAACTACTGGATGGCGGGGACAAGGTTAAGGTGACGTTAAGGTTTAGAGGGCGTGAAATCACACACCCTGAGATTGGCTGGAGGTTACTTCAGAGGATGTTAGAATCATTGCAAGGGGTGGCTTCTGTTGCTAGGCAACCGGTGATAGAGGGGAAGAGCATGACCGTAATCCTCTCGCCAGCAGTTACCCAGAAGACCAAAACAGGTGGAGAGGTAAAAGGGTCTTAGAGTGCCGAAAATCAAAACCCATAAAGGGGCAAAGAGCCGCTTCCATATCACAGGTAGCGGCAAAATTATGCGGGTTAAGGGTGGTAAAAGCCACTTGCGCCGCCGAAAGGCAAAGCGGACCAAGCGTCTTTATGATGAGACCATACCGATAAGTCCCAGTGATAGGGCTCGGATAAAAAGGCTCATACCCTACGGGGTGAAGTAAATAGGGGGATATTTTGCCCAGAGTAAAGAGAGGTGTAACCAGTCATCGCCGCCACAAGAAGGTATTAGCTCTGACCAAGGGGCATAGGGCAACCAGGCATTCTCTTTATAAACGAGCTCACGAATCTATGCTTCATGCCTTGAGCTATGCCTATGCTCATCGTCGGGAGCGAAAGGGTGATATGAGGCGGCTGTGGATTCTGCGGGTTAGTGCTGCCAGCCGGTCTCAGGGTCTTACCTATGGTCAGTTTATTGATGGCTTGAAGAAGTCAGGGGTTGAAATCAACCGCAAGATGCTAGCCGATATGGCAGTCAGGGAGCCTGAATCCTTCGCCAATCTGGTAACCATAGCCAAAGGCAAAGTTCAGGGCTAAAATATAAGAGTGTTCAACCCTATCCCCTGTATCCCCTTCCCCTTATTAAGGGGAAGGGGAAGGTAGTTTCTTTGGAGGGGCATAGCCCCTCTAAAACTCCCTATTAGTATATTTCCTTGACCCTTTTGCTACTGATAACCTATAATCCAGAATAATGAAGAAGGAAATATTCTTTGATTTAGAAACCCAGCGTTGGTCAACAGAGGTGGAGGGCGGATGGGACAATATTCGTGGGTTCGGTTTGTCCATTGCAGTGTCTTGGGATAAAGGACATGGGTTTCGTGATTGGTCTGAGAGTAAAGTGCAAGAGCTGATTAAGGAACTAGCACAGTTTGATACGATTATCGGATTTAACCTACTAAAATTTGATTATGAAGTGCTGAGCGGGTATGCAGATGATGTCCACACGCTATTAGATGGAAAGACATTTGACATTTTTATTGATGTGAAAGATCGCTTACCGCCTGATGTGAAGTGGCCAAGTTTAGAAGAAATATCTTCGCCTACATTAGGAATGGAGAAATTGGGGACTGGATACGAGGCAGTGGGTTGGTTTCAAGAGGGGAAAATTCAAGAGGTAATAAATTATTGTCGGCAGGATGTGGAACTGACAAGAGAGATTTACGAATATGGACGGGAACATGGACTGATTTACTATTGCCCAACCAGAGGAGTAAGGATTGAGGTTAAAGCGGATTGGAAATAGAAATATTGCTTAATCAGGGGTAGTTTGAAGGGGCTTCGCCCCCTCTTTTTGTTTCTCCCCCACCCCCCGTTTTTAGTTGTCTTTCTTCCCACCCAACCCACCCTATAGAGGCTCTGCCTCTCTCTGACTCGCCTATTTTTGGGGTGTTTAAGAGGGGCGAAGCCCCTCTTTCTTCTCCTCCCCCTCTCCAAGAGTGGAGAGGGGGATACAGGGAGTGAGGTTGTTTATCAACCTCACTCCCTATTTTCTTGACCCGTCTATAGCTTATAACCTATAATCTGCCCAAGGTATTAAGATGCTAAATCTGCTTGAGGAACTAGAACAAAGAGCCGCCCAGGAACTGGAAGGCGTTAACCAAGTTAAGGAATTAGAATCGTGGCGAGTTCGCTATCTAGGTAAGAAGAGCCAGCTAACCAAGCTTCTGCGCAGCTTAGCTACATTACCTCTTGAGCAGAGGAAGGCGGTTGGCGCTTTTGCCAACCAGGTTAAAGCCAAATTAGAGGATGGTTTGAAGCAAAAAGGGCAGGTTCTTCGGGAGACGCAGCTGGTAACCACCATCAAGGAAAAGCATATTGATATTACCCTGCCCGGTCGCCCCTTTCCTGTAGGTCGTTTGCATCCTATCACTCAAACCCTGCATGAGATATGCGATATATTTGTCTCTATGGGCTTTCAAGTTATGGAGGGACCAGAGGTGGAGTGGGATTATTACAATTTTGAGGCACTGAACATCCCTAAACACCACCCGGCTCGGGATATGATGGCTACACTTTGGGTTGATGTTGAAAACGAAAGTGGCGAAAGAACCATGTTACTGCGCACTCACAATACCTCTCAGGATGTGAGGGTTATGGAGAAGATGAGCCCTCCAATCCGAGTAGTTATACCTGGCAAGGTCTATCGCTATGAGGCTAGTGATGCTACTCATACCCCTGTGTTCTATCAGATTGACGGTTTGGCTGTAGATAAAGGTATCACCATGGCTGAGCTAAAGGGGACGCTCTATGAATTTGCTCGTCGTTTCTTTGGTGAGGATAGGAAGGTGCGCTTCCGCTGTGACTACTTCCCCTTTGTCGAGCCCGGCGTTGAGATGGCTATAGAGTGCTCGGTTTGTGGTGGCGCTGGCTGTCGGTTGTGCGGTAATACCGGCTGGATTGAGATATTGGGGGCGGGGATGACCCATCCCCAGGTTCTCCGCCGTGTTGGCCTTGACCCCGAGGTTTATACCAGTTTTGCCTTCGGTATGGGCATAGACCGCTTGCCCATGCTCCGCTACGGGATTGATGATACCAGATTATTCTATGGTAGTGACCTTAGATTCCTAAGGCAGTTTTAAGGCTTAGGAGAAACTATCGAGGGTCTCTGATTTAGAATGATGTTTCATCTAGAGCATTGATGATTGGTGGTAGGGAAAAGCGAAATCGTTGCGGATAGGAGGAAAGAATGACTGATGAAAATGTTGTAATTGGTAGAGGGGTAAATTTTACTATTGAGCAGCTTTACAAACTTTATGAGCAAGAACCAACCAAAATTTTGTTTAATACAGAGTATCAGCGTTCCTACATCTGGAAAGTCCCCAAGAAACAACTTCTAATAGACTCTATTATGCGGGATTACGACATTAATAAAATATTTTTGCGGCAGATGAAAGACGGTGCTTACGAATGTCTGGATGGACAGCAGAGGCTTAGAGGCATTTTTGATTTTATAGACGGTCTCTTCACTTTAGGAGAGCGTAGCACCGACCTAGCTATACAAGGCAAATACATTGCACATTTGAAGAATTTATACCCCCAGTTTTACTACAAGCTCCTTTATTACAAGATAGATGCTGTGGTCGTTTACCAAGCTCAAGAGGAAATTACTTCTGACATTTTCCTTCGACTTCAAGAAGGAATACCCTTGAACTCGCCGGAGAAGTTAAATGCTATGAGGGGTAAGCTACGAAATAAGATAGTGGAAATCTCTCAAGACCGATTCTGGCAGTCTTTAGGTATAGAAAATTACAGGTTTGGTCACAGATATCTTTGTGCTCAAGTAGTTTCGCTCGAGTTAGGTAATATTGACCTTCCAACGAGCGGTCTTCACATCACCAACATAAAGTTTCCAAATCTGCGACAAAACTATCAATTATATAAAGATGTGAATCCTCCCCAAAAATTATTGGATGAAATCGATGAGACTTTGAGCTTCCTTCACAAGGCGTTGGGCACAAAAGCTAAGATAATAAAGCGTAGAGGTGACGTCATCCCGCTCTACCTTCTCGCATCGTATTTACTGAAACGATATGCTTCTATAAAGCAGAAGGGAGATAAGTTCAAAGATTTCGTGGAACAGTTTCTAACAAAGGTCTATGGCTACAGCTACGAGTATGGACCTTATTTTGACTATAGAGACGCTAGAAGCCGAAGCACAGAGAGTAGGAAATCAGTTGGGAAAGGCTTCGATATAATGCTTGGAAAGTTTTTGGAATTTGCTCCAGAGTTGCGACTTAAGGATGAGAAAAGACTATTTGATTATGGACAGAGACTCGCAATTTACTTCCGAGATAAAGGTAAGTGTCAAGGGCACGGTTGCGGAAAGTCGTTAAACTTTGATGAAGCCGAATTTCACCACATAAAGCCATGGCATGAAGGAGGGCCTACAACGGTAGAAAACGGGCTTCTTTTATGCTCCGAATGCCATGCCAAGCAACCAAAGTTCTCAGAAGGAACCTAATCCTTATAGGGTTTGAAAGATTAAGAGCGCAGTCTAGTTAGACGGATTTAGAAAGGGTTTAGTAAATAAGGAAAAAATGAAGGTTTCACTAAAATGGCTTAAGGAATATGTAGATGTTAGCTTGCCTCTGGCTGACTTAGCTGAGAGGTTGACCATGGCAGGCACCGAGGTCAAGGGGTGGCAGGTTATTGGAGGTGATTGGGAAAACATCGTTGTCGGGCAAATTGTTGCTATCAACCCTCACCCTAATGCTGACCGCCTCACTTTGCCTACTATAGACTTAGGCACTGAGAAGCAAACAGTGGTCTGTGGGGCGCCAAATCTCAGGCTCAGCGATAAGGTAGCCTTTGCTTATGTCGGTGCCCAACTTATAGATGGGCACACAGGAGAGGTAATTCGCCTGAAACCAGCTAAGATTCGCGGAGTGGTCTCCACTGGTATGGTCTGCTCGGAAAAGGAGCTTGGTATCTCTGATAGCCATGAGGGAATCATGGTTTTACCTGCTGAAGCCCCTGTTGGCATCCTGCTGGTTGATTATATGGGTGATATTATCTTTGACCTGGATATAACTCCTAACCGCCCCGATTGCCTGTCGGTAATTGGAATGGCTAGAGAGGTTGCCGCCCTGACCGGGCAAGGTTTGCATCTCCACGAGGTCGGCTATGAGGAGGCGCCGCTGCCTATAGACCATCAGATATCAGTAGACATTGTTGACCCCGACCTATGTCCCAGGTATTGTGCTAGCCTGATTACCGGGGTGAAAGTGGCTGCCTCCCCCAGGTGGATGCAACAGCGACTTTTGGCTTGTGGCATGCGCCCGATAAATAACATTGTGGATATTACCAACTGTGTCATGCTGGAATATGGACAGCCGCTACACGCCTTTGACTATCACCGAATCAGAGGTAAGAAAATCATTGTCCGCCGGGCTGATGAGGGTGAAACTTTGGTTACCCTGGATGGTGTAAAACGGGTTCTTTCCCAGGATATGCTGGTTATAGCTGACCCAGAGCAGGCAGTGGCTATCGCTGGGGTTATGGGCGGTGCTGATAGCGAGGTGACTCAGCAGACCACTGCCATACTGCTAGAGGCGGCTAATTTTAACCCGGCGGGAATTTATCATACCGGTAACACCCTAAATTTACCTAGTGAGGCTCGTTTGCGGTTTGAGAGGGGGATTAGCCCTGAGCTAACTCTGCCAGCGCTTAAACGGGCTACCCAGTTGCTCATCCAGCTAGCCGGTGGCGAAGCGGCTAAGGGCTTGGTTGATGCTTATCCCGGCAAACTAGAGCCGGAGCCCATCTTGCTATCAACGGGCAGGGTAAAGAGCCTTTTGGGTGTTGAGTTCAGTCCTGAGCAGATAATAGCAGTGCTGGCTTCTTTAGGCTTTGATTGCCAACCAGCAGGTTCAGCTTCAGAGGTTTGGGTTACCGCTCCTTACTGGCGAAGCGATATAAATCTGGCTGAAGACCTTGTGGAAGAGGTAGCCCGTATTATTGGCTATGATAAAATTCCAGCTACCATGCTCAGTGAGCCAGTGCCTAGACAGAACCCCCAACCTATCATCAGGCTTAAGCAAGAGGCGAGGCATAGCCTTACCGGCTATGGCTTTCAGGAGGTCATCACCTATTCATTAACCAGTTTGGAATTGCTAAACAAGCTGTTGCCTGAACCTCGTCCCCTTGAACCTGCGCCCTTGCGCGTGGCTAATCCCATGACTGCTGACCAGGAGTATCTTCGCCCCAACCTACGGGCTAACCTTTTAGCTGCCCTTTCGGCAAATAGAAGACACGAGGAGGGCAGTATCAGGCTCTTTGAGCTGGGTAGGGTGTACCTACCGCGACCGAAAGACCTGCCCCATGAGCCTGAGGTACTGTGTGGCGTATTAACTGGACCTA
The DNA here is from genome assembly GCA_030608005.1 of Dehalococcoidia bacterium. Lineage (GTDB taxonomy): Bacteria > Chloroflexota > Dehalococcoidia > Dehalococcoidales > BS750m-G39 > JAUWIX01. The sequence continues at coordinate 24,297 of JAUWIX010000010.1, read as the reverse complement.
GGTTTGAAGAATCATGGCATGGCGGGGATGAGTCGCTTGATTTTTTTGATGCTAAGGGAGTAGTTGAAGGCTTACTCAGCCGGTTGGGTGTGGAAGCCAGCTTTGAGCCGGGTGAGGATGAGAGTTTACATCCAAGTAAACAAGCAGCTATAGCTATAGACGATAATAGGCTTGGCGATATCGGTGAGTTACACCCCAAAGTATTGGACGCCTTTGAGATTTCCGGGAATGTTTATCTATTTGAGATTGACTTGACGGCACTTTTGCCCTTTACCATAGGTCATAAATTATTCCAGCCTATACCACGCTTTCCTGCCATAGTCAGGGATATAGCTCTGGTGGTTGATTCAGGAGTAGCCCATCGCCGAGTGCAGGATATTATCGGGAGCTTTTCATTAGTGAGTCAGGTTACCATATTTGATGTCTATAGTGGTGGGCAACTTCCACCGGGCAAGAAGTCCCTTGCCTATAGAATTACCTTTCAATCGCCCTCTCACACCTTAACTGATGAAGAGGTCAACAAGGTTCAGCAGCAAATCCTGAGCAAGCTATCCGGTGAGCTTGGGGCTAGCTTGCGGGCTTGATGCGGGCTTAAGGTCGCTTATTAAAGGAGGGTTGAAGGGGCTCCGCCCCTTCAATAATTATTCTTCCCCCTCTCCTTTGAAGGGGATACGGAAGGAGAGTCAAAGAGAGGCTTTGCCTCTCTTATATAAACAATTCCCCTTCCCCTTATCAAGGGGAAGGGGATAAAGGGGATAGGGTTCAAAACAAATTCTTAATAAGCTCCTTGAGCCTTGCCGCTATCCCCTCCAGTGGCATAAGCTCAGATTCTTTCTCGGAGCGCTTCTTTATCTCTACGCTGTCGGTCTCCAAAGCTCGGGGGCTAATGGTAACCCTGATGGGTATTCCTAGGAGGTCGGCGTCATTGAACTTTACCCCCGGGGATTCTTTGCGGTCGTCAAAGAGCACCTCTAAACCCTGTGCCTCAAGCTCGGCATAGACTTTCTCTGCGGCGGTGGCTACTTCGGGGTTTTCCAGATGCAGGGGGCAAAGATAGATGTGATATGGGGCGATAGACATTGGCCAGATAATGCCTTGAGCATCATGATTCTGCTCTATGGCAGCTGCTAGCAACCTGTCAAGACCAATGCCGTAACATCCCATGATAATAGGGTGAGGTGCACCATTGGGGTCAATAAAAAGGGCGCCTAATTTTTCACTAATGAAGGTGCCAAGCTTGAAGATGTGTCCTACCTCAATGCCGCGGGTGGATAATAATTTACTTCCACACTGGGGGCATCCTTCTCCGGCACGAGCCTGGGCTATGTCTGCCATTAGGTCAACCCGGAAGTCTCTGGGGTAGTTGACATTTCTAAAGTGGGTATCGGGTTTATTGGCGCCAGCAACAAAGTTCGCCCCTGAGGTTATGGAATCGTCAGCAATGATTTTGATGTCACTTATGCCTATGGCTGATGCTGACCCAGCTACTACACCGGCTTCTATTGCCTCAGCCTCAGTGGCTAGGCGGAGTTCAACGCAGCCCAGAGCGTTCCTTAACTTTACCTCGTTTACCTCAATGTCTCCCCTGATGACGACAAAGACTAGCTTGCCGTCGGCGATATAGAATACTGCTTTAAGGGTATGGCTTTTAGGCACCTTCAGGAAATTTGATACCTGTTCAATAGTGCCGACACCTGGTGTGGCAACCTCTTCCAGTGGTAACGGCTCCTCTGGTTCTACTTTGCCCTTGATGCTCTCAGCCTTATCCACATTAGCTGCGTATCGGCAATGAGCACAGTGGATAATCTCGTCTTCGCCGCTCTCGGTGATAACCATAAACTCGTGGGACTCCTTGCCACCAATGGCACCACTATCAGCCTCAACCAGCAGGGTGTGCAGACCACAGCGAGTAAAGATATTCTGATATGCCTGGAGCATCTTATCGTAGCTCTGGTTTAATCCATCTTCATCGGTATCAAAGCTATAGAGGTCTTTCATAGTGAACTCACGAACTCTAATCAACCCGGCTCTGGGGCGGGGCTCATCGCGGAACTTGGTCTGGATTTGATATAGAAGCAGGGGCAGGTCACGGTAGCTCTGGACATTATATCTTACCAGTTGGGTGATGACCTCCTCGTGGGTTGGTCCCAGGCATAATTTGCGGTCTTTGCGGTCGGAGAGGGTGAAAAGCCCTTTGCCGAAAGCCAGGTCTCTTCCTGTTTCCTGCCACAGCTCCAGAGGCTGAAGAACCGGCATCATCAGCTCCTGCCCGCCGGCTTTATCCATCTCCTCCCTGATTATATTCTCTATTTTCTTAAACACCCTCCACCCCAGAGGCAGGTAGGAATAGACCCCGGCGGCTACCTGATGAATCATCCCAGCTCTCAGCAGTAGCTGGTGGCTGACCGTCTCCGCCTCGGCGGGCGTCTCCCTCTGTGTCTTACCGAATAACTTTGATACACGCATTTTTTACTCCGTTTATATTTATCTACCTCACCCCCTTAATCCCCCTCTCCTAAACAGGAGAGGGGGAAGGGATGGTGTTTGAAGGGGCGAAGCCCCTTCAAACTTCCCCTTATCTTCTCATTTTTCTGGTAAAGGTTATCAGGAATAGCGCTATCGTGAAAACGCCAATGAAAGATTCAAAGGCACCGATTCCCTTTATCCAGTCATTAGTTGCTTGTAGCCAACTACCATAGCCCAGAGCAGTGAAAGACACCGCGCTAAAATAAAGGGAGTTCCAAAAAGCCGACCACTCCCATACTGAACCTACAATAAAATAAATGAGTGCTGAAATCAATACGACTGACGCCGCCCATCCGATAACTCTCAGTGGTCTCTCTCCATAGCCGCAGATGAGAGAAACAATTTTAGACCAGAGCCTATGTCGAGGCTGTGGCCACCACTTGATCCTGTTCCTTTGGGCTGTCATCTCCCGGAAGAAAAACTCTCCAGCTAAGTCATACCTACCGGTATTGGTATACCACTGCTTCAGCCGTCGGTAGATACTCTCTGCAGAGTAGAAATCTTTTTTCTTTGTCTCTTCCCCAATTTTATAGTTGCCCCAATCAGCGTCTCCTAAATCGGAATCATAAATATCAGCTGCAAAAAGACGAGTTCCCTCTAGTTTGGTGTGGTAGAAAGTGCAGTCTTTGAATTGAGTAAAAAACAGATTTGCACCTCGAAAGTCGGTATCAAATAAGTATGTTCCTGGTGATTCTTCTGTAGCACCAAACTTTGCACCTTGCAGGTCTGCGTTTTTAAAGTCAGTTTCATCCAAAGAAGCACCACTTAGGTCAGCATCCCGGAGAAGTGTCACCTTATCCTTGTATTTAATGAATGTAGCATGTTGAAGGTAAGCATCACGAAATTTTGCCTCTTTAAGTTTCGAACCATCGAATTTAGCAGAAAGCAATGCTGCCTTGTTTAAAATAATTCCAGATAAGTCAAGATCGCGGAGGTCAACATCCTTCTCAAAATTGCTTTCCGACAAGTCAAGGTCCCACGCAGAACCTCCATTTCGTGCTATTGCATCAATTACATCTTCACGGGTTAGGGGCTTTTCCTTTTCTTCCGCCATATCTAAAACCTCTCCACTTCCGCCATCAGGGCAGTTATAAAATCCTTTTCCTCTATAGTTCTAATCTTTTTGCCCTTCTTGAACAGGACGGCTCTGCCTTTGCCGCAGGCGATGCCTATATCGGCGTCCTTGGCTTCGCCAGGTCCATTGACCACACAGCCCATAACTGCTACTTTTATCGGCTTGTCAATGTTCACCAGCTCTTTTTCTACTGCCTCAGCCAATTTTATAATATCAACCTCAGCCCGACCACAGGAGGGGCAGCTGACCAGTATCGGACCATGCTGGCGCAGGTTCAGGCTCTTTAGAATTTCATAGCCAGCAATAACCTCCTCCCTGGGGTGGGCAGTCAGTGAAACCCTAATCGTATCGCCAATACCTTGATATAAAAGGGTGCTGATGCCTACAGCACTGCGGATAATACCCTTTCTTGGTGTGCCGGCTTCAGTGATGCCTATATGCAGGGGATAGGGTATCTTCTGAGCAATGCTCTGGTAAGCCTCAATAGTAGTCGGCACATCAAAGGCTTTAAGCGAGACCTTAATCAGGTCAAAGTCCAGGCTTTCCAGTAGCCTTATCTGCTGTAAGGCAGCCTCTACCATCTGCTCAGCAATGGTTAACTGTGGATTTGCTGACTTGGGCAAACTGCCGGCATTTACCCCGATACGGATGGGGACATTTCTTTCTTTAGCTGCACAGGCTACTGCCTTGACCTTTTCCGGCTCGCTGATGTTACCTGGATTTAGCCGCAATCCATCAACCCCAGCCTTCAGTGCCATCAGGGCAAGGCGGTAGTCAAAGTGAATATCGGCAATTATGGGGATAGAGACGCCCTTTTTAATAGCTGATATTGCCTCGGCTGCTTCCATATCGGGCACAGCTACCCGCACCAGTTCACAGCCACAGTCCTCAAGCTCCTTGATTTGCCGAATGGTTGACATAACATCACGAGTATCGGTTTTGGTCATAGATTGCACCACGATGGGGGCACTGCCGCCAACGGTCACCTTGCCAATTTGAATCGGTTTTGATATTCGCCTAGGATTCATGGTATCAGGCTTTCTCCAGCTATAATGCGTATAATGTCCTGGTAGGTGATTACCAGAATTGCTGCCATGAGCAGGGCAAAACCGATAGCGTGAATCAGTCCTTCTGTCTTTGGTGAAATACGCTTGCCTCGGCGGGCCCCCTCAAGGAGAACAAACACAATTCTGCCACCATCCAGGGCTGGGAGGGGGAAGATATTGATTAAAGCCAGGTTTATGCTAATAAAACCAGCAAATTGCAGAAGTGGGCTGATACCGGCTTTAGCTACCTCTCCCGTCAATTGGGCGATACCCACCGGACCTGTCACCTGGAGAGATGTAGCCCCGATAAATATTCTGATTATCTCATTCTTGAACAGGACGAAGGTTTCTATACATTCGCTTGCTCCCATAGGTATTGCTTTCCAGAAAGGCTCATGTTGGCTAACAACGGTTGGATTTAGCATGCTGACCAAAATGCCAATTGCCCCCTGACCCTCAGGAGGCTTCCACCTGGGTATCGCCTGAACCTCCTCTGTGGTTGAATCACTGTGTTTAATACGCAGGGTAACTTCCTTGCCCAGGTTGAGATGGGTATAGCGCTGCAGGTTGCCGATATTATGCACCGGCTTGTCTTCTATGCTCAGGATTATATCTCCAGGCTCAATGCCAGCCGCTGCCGCTGGCGAATTGGGGGCTACTTCCTCCACCGACACCTCCCCCACTGCCATATCATGGGGAACCATAAAGGCAATGGAGAACAAAAGTAGAGGCAGCAGTGCATTCATTATTGAGCCGGCGCTGAGAACTATTAGTCTGGTGCCAATGCCCTTACTGGCTAAGCTCCTCGGCACCTTGGGGTCTTCCTCGCCAGCCATTTTAGTAAATCCACCCAGGGGTATGGCATTCAATGAATATCGTGTCTCCCCCCTTCTTACCGATATTAGCCTGGGGGGAAAGCCCAAGCCGAACTCTTCTACCCTTACCCCGAAGGCTTTGGCAGTAGCAAAATGCCCCAGTTCGTGGGCAAGGATAAGCACTGCCAGAATGCCGAGAAAGATTACTATGGTAATTATCATGCTCATGGATTATCTCCACCGACGAGCTGGATAACCCTTTCTCTTGCCCAGTTATCAGCCGCCATAATTTCCTCCAGGGTGGGGTGAGATATAGCTTGATGCTCCTCCAGCGCCTGCTCGACAAGCTTGGCGATATCAGTAAATTTGATGCCTTGAGATAGGAAGAGCTCAACAGCCACCTCATCGGCGGCACAAAGCACTGCCGGATAAGTCCCCCCTTTCCTCCCCGCCTCAATAGCTAACTTAAGGCAAGGGAAGGTATCAAGGTCAGGCTGCTCAAAGGTTAGGTTTTTGACGGTGTCCCAGTTGAGCCTGGGGAGTTGGGGGTTGGCTAGGCGTTCGGGGTAAGAAAGGGCATATTGAATGGGTAAGCGCATGTCGGCGTAGCCCAACTGGGCTTTAATTGAGCCATCTATAAATTCTACCATAGAGTGGACGATGCTCTGGGGGTGGATTAGAACCTTGATATTGTCAAAGGGCATGTCAAAAAGCCAGTGGGCTTCAATTACCTCGAGCCCCTTGTTCATCAGAGTAGCTGAGTCAATGGTAACCTTTTTCCCCATCCGCCATGAGGGGTGTTTTAAGGCTTGCTCTGTCGTAACCCCATTTAGTTGGGCTGCTGAATAATGGTAGAAGGGTCCTCCTGAGGCGGTGAGAATAAGCTGAGTCGCCTTCTGTGTTTCACCCCTGAGGCATTGCCATATAGCGCTGTGCTCGCTATCAACAGGCGTAATTTGTGCCCTATTTAGCTTCGCCTCATTGGTGATAATCTCGCCTGCCATAACTAATGATTCCTTGTTAGCGAGGGCAACCCTCTTGCCCGCTTTTACCGCAGCCAATGTCGGGCTTAGCCCCCATTTCCCAGAAGTAGCCATAACCACGATATCTACCTGAGGATGGCTAGCCATTTCTTCCAGTGATAGGAATTCATATTCGGCATCGGCTAGGCGAGGCTGCACCTTTCTATCCTGATAATAGATAAACCTCGGTTTGAACTCATTGATTTGATTTGCCAGCAAATCGATGTTCTTCCCGGCAGCCAGCCCGATTATGCCAAATCGGTGAGGTAGGGCGCGGACTACTTCCAGTGTTTGACGACCTATAGAGCCGGTTGAACCCAGGACAGCTACTTGCTTTACTATATTGCCCATATTACATAATAGTATACCACTGCGCCAGTAAAGACAACGCTGTCTATCCTATCCAGGAAACCACCGTGCCCTGGAAGTAGCCTACCTGAGTCTTTTACTCCCATATTGCGTTTGAGCAAGGACTCTACTAGGTCGCCAAGTTGTCCAAAAATGCTAATCAGCAGGCCGAGAAGTATTGCCTGCCCGTAACCGAGAGGCAAGCTGAGAGGTGTGGGTAAAGTAAACAGCAGACTAACTATGATAGCACCCAGAATGCCGGCTATAGCCCCTTCCCAGGTTTTGCCTGGGCTGATACCGGGGGCAAGATGGTGCCTACCCAGCGCTCTGCCAATGAAGAAGGCAGCGGTGTCAGAGCCAAAGGTGGCAAACAGGGCAAGAAATACCCAGTTTCTGCCATCATCCAGACCTCTTAATGCCACAAAGTAGCTTAGCAGCCACCCCACATAGAGGATTCCAGCTATTGTCCACACCCAGCCGATAAAAGCCCCTTCCTTTTGTGGACGCAGCAGGAGCCAGATTAGAGATAGCACCACGGCTGAGGTCAGGAGCAATGGTATAAGAAAGTCATAGTTGAAATGAGGGCTCAGGATAAATAGCAGGGTCCAGATTAGCCCAAAGTAGGTGAGTGGTGGCGCCTTTGCCCCAGCCACCATTTTATAGAATTCAAAGACAGCCAGTAGCCCCCAGATAGCCACCAGTAGGGTGAACCAGGGTAATGGCTGGTCAAACCAGACAGCAGCGATTAGGAGAGGGATGCCCCACAGCCCGGTTATAACCCTTTTCTTTAGCATATAGTTATGTATCAACCTCACCCCCTATGTCCCCTCTCCTTACAAGGAGAGGGGGAAGAGATTTTAGAGAGGGGGCAAAGCCCCCTCTCTTACTTTCACTCCCCCTTCCCTTACTAAGGGAAGGGGGTCAGGGGGATGGGTTAATAAAATTATGGTAAGTATCCCTTAAGGGCAAGTAATCGGAATTTACTTCTTGCCCTGAATTAATTTCCAGCCGCCTCCAATAAGTGCCAATGCAAGAGTTACCCAAAGAGCCACCTCTACAAAGTTAATCCTCCAACCTAGCGGTGGCAACAAAGGAGGTTGCAATGAAGATCCGACGCCAGCAATCCCAGCGAAAATGCCACCCAAAATCAAGACCCAACCCAGCACTTTCTTCCACATTTGTAACCTCCTAAAATAAAGGTGATTATAGTCCACCGAAGCGCCTTTGCCTCTGGCTGTAGGATAGCAGTGCTTTTTCAATCTCTCTCTTACCGAAGTCAGGCCATAGAACCTTGGTGAAGTAGTATTCGCTGTAAGCTGTTTGCCATATTAGAAAGTTGCTGAGGCGGAGCTCGTCACCAGTGCGAATTAACAGGTCAACATCAGGCAAACCGGCGGTATAGAGGTAGCTATTAAATAATTTTTCGTCTATGTCTTGAGGCGAAATGCTGTCAGCTATGAGATGGTGCACTGCATCTAAAATCTCAGCGCGTCCTCCATAGTTGAAGGCGAGGCTAAGCGTCATTCCGGTATTATTCTTAGTTAGCTCTACCGCTCTATTCATTGCTTGCTGCAGACTTGGCGGGAGTTCACCAAGCCGTCCAAGGTGACGAAGTCTAATACCCCTTTTATGAAATTCTGGGACATCTTGGTCTATAAACTTTTCTAATAGGTGGAACAAACCTTCAACCTCATCTTCTGGGCGGCTCCAGTTTTCAGTGGAGAAACCATAAAGCGTCATATGTTTTATGGAGTATTCGTTGAGGTATTCAACCACGAGGCGCATGTTTTTTGCCCCCGCCAGGTGACCCACAAGCCTGGGCAATCCCTGCTGCTTTGCCCATCTACCATTACCGTCCGGCACAACGGCTACATGGTTGGGAAGGTGAGCTATTTTTCTCATTGATGATAAGCCGCCATTATTTTGCTACTCAATAGTAGGTGGCAAGTTTTCTTAGCCCGGGCTAGACCTCCATAAGTTCTGCTTCTTTATCTCTGGCTATCTGCTCGGTATCGGCTATGAAGCTGTCAGTGAGCTTCTGTAGCTGGTCCAGGGCACGCTTATGCTCATCCTGTGATATATCCTTATTTTTCTCCAGCCCCTTTAGTTCACTCATGGCATCACGCCTCAGGTTGCGTATCATTATCTTTCTTTCCTCGACCCTCTTTCGCACCACCTTAGTTAGTTCCTGTCGCCTCTCCTCGCTGAGTGGCGGGAGATTTAACCGAATTACATTCCCATTACTAGTGGGATTTAGTCCCAGGTCAGACTTGAGGATAGCCTTCTCTATGCTGGGTATACTGCCTCGGTCCCACGGCTGGATGACGAGGAGCCTTGCCCCGGGTGCGGAAATGCCAGCGATTTGATTGAGTGAGGTGGGAACGCCTGCATATTCTACCTTGATATGTTCTATTAAGGCAGGTGTAGCGTGCCCTGTGCGGATGGTAGCTAATTCCCTCTTCAAACCCTCAACCGAGGCTCGCATCTTTTCCTCAGTATTCCATAAAACGGGGCTAACCATCTTACTTCTCGCTGTATACTAAGGTGCCAATAGGGTCACCAGTTACTGCCCGTTCTATGCTTTGAGGTGCTTGAAGGTCGAAAACAATTATAGGCAGCTTGTTTTCTAGGCATAGGGAGAGGGCGGTGGTATCCATTACCTCCAGACGCATGTTTAGTACTTCAATATGGGTGAGTTTGTCAAACTTCTTGGCATTGCTATCTATGCGGGGGTCGGCACTATAGATGCCATCAACATTATTCTTGCTCATAAGTAAGACCTCTGCCTCAATCTCTATCGCTCGTAGAGCTGATGCGGTATCAGTGGTCATATATGGATTACCTGTGCCCCCGGCGAAGATAACCGCTCTACCTTTCTCTAAGTGACGAATAGCGCGGCGTCTGATATAAGGCTCAGCCACCTGTTGAATACCTATAGCTGACTGGGTTCTAGTAGTTACTCCTTCTCTCTCCAGGGTATCTTGGAGGGCAAGGGCATTTATTACTGTAGCTAGCATCCCGGCATAGTCAGCGGTGACCCTGTCCATTCCCTCCTCCTCAGCCTTAGCCCCACGCCAGATGTTGCCACCACCAACAACAATTCCCACACCCACACCCATTTCTATCACTTGCTTAATCTGCTTGGCTACCTTGGTTAGGGTAGGGGTATCAATGCCAAAAGTTGCTCCGCCTCTGAAGGCCTCACCACTAAGTTTAAGTAGAACGCGCTTATATTTGGCAGTGCTCATTTTTCCCATTCCTGGTCGCCTAGTTCGAATCTAGCAAATCGGCTTACTTTGATATTCTCTTCTACCTTGGCGATGGTTTCAGCAATAATTTCCTGAACCGACTTATCAGTGTCCTTAATGTAGGGCTGAAGGAGCAGGCAAGCTGTTCGAGGTTCTATGTCAGCTCCTTCGGAGACTTCTTCCCTGGAGATGAATTGGGGGTCCATGGCAGCTACTTGCATTGCCAGGTGGTGAGCTAGTTCCTTGAACTCATCGGTGCGGGCGACAAAATCGGTTTCACAATTTACCTCAACCATGGCTCCAATTTGACCTCCAGCATGGACATAGGCTTCAATTAACCCTTGGGCGGCAGAGCGCTTTGCCTTTTTCTCTGCCTGGAAAAGACTTTGTTGTTTTAGAATCTGAACTGCCTTTCCCATATCTCCTTGTGCTTCAACGAGGGCATTCCTGCACTTCATAATGGCAGCTCCAGACTGGTCTCTTAACTCCTTTACCATGTCTGCTGTGATTTTCAAACTTCTCCCCCTTTATTCCTCGTCAGGAGTGAAAATAATAGGCTCGGCGATTTCTGTAATCTCAGGCCCCTCCAGTCCCTCTTCCTCACCTACCCCTGCTGGAGCCACCGCCTCGCCAGTCTTACCTTCGATAACTGAATCGGCAATTTTACTGCACATCAGTTTGATGGCTCTGATAGCATCGTCATTGGCTGGAATAGGGTAGTCTATATCAGCGGGGTTACAATTGGTATCAACTATAGCTACCACCGGTATTCCCACCCGCTTAGCTTCGGCTAGAGCAATCCTTTCTTTGGTGGTGTCAACAATAAACATAGCATCTGGTAAACTAGTCATCTCCTTAAAACCGCCCATCTGTCGATTGAGGTGCAAAATTTCCTCCCCCAGCTTTAGGGCTTCCTTTTTCGGCAAGCGCTCGAAGTCCCCTCTAGCTTGTTGGTCTTCCAAGCGGACTAGGTAGTCTATTCGAGCTTGGATAGTGGCAAAATTGGTCAGCACCCCTCCCAGCCAGCGTTGGTTAACATAGTACATACCACAGCGTTGTGCCTCTTGTTCTATAGTCTCTTGAGCCTGCTTTTTGGTGCCGACAAAAAGGATGCTGCCACCTTCGGAGACTACTTGCCGAACAAAGTCGCAGGCCTTGTCTAACATGGTGGCCGTTTGTTCCAGGTCAATGATGTGAATGCCATTACGCTTGGTGAAGATGTATTTCTTCATCGCTGGGTGCCAGCGACTGGTCTGATGCCCAAAGTGAGCCCCAGCCTCTAAGAGCTCCTTAATGGTGACTGTATCTGGCAAGCTTGACCCCCCTTTCCGATTATTCAGCTATTGTTTTTAGTTAGTTTAACAGTATAGCACACTGTCTGGTCGGCAACAATATCACAGGGTCGAGCTGAGCCCAGCGGCGCCTGTCCTTTCGGTAATTTGTGTTTTGTTGATAAAAAATTGACAAAGCATTATTATAGGACTATCAACAGAGGTTAGAAGAATGCAAATTAGGAAAATATACAGCGAGCTAAAGCCTGAGCTACTTTATGATGAGGTCAGGGACTTTATTCTCAAGCAGGGAGCGATTGTAGGTGAGGCAAAACTGGAAACATACTCCTTACCTAGCGACTCGTCATCATTTATCTCCCGAGGCACATTAACCTTCAACATTCAGGGTGAGAAAGAATGCCTAAGAGCACATATCGTGGGCTCAGCTAAAGGCGAAACCAAACTGATGCTTGATATTAATGACGAGCTTTTCCCCCAGGAGAAGGTTTCTGCTTTAAAAGAAGACCTGGACTTTATTTTTGGCTCATACGAGGTTAAGCATCGCTGAGAAGCATATAGCTTCTCTCGCTTCCTTCCTCGATTTTTGAACCACCCCCAGTTTTGGGCTGACTTTGATATGTGATATAATTTAATTTGGGGTTGTGGTTATAAAGACAGTAGCTACCAATCGGAAGGCTTATCACAATTATCATATAGGCGATAGCTTAGAAGCCGGCGTTGCCCTTACTGGCACGGAGATAAAGTCAATCCGAGCCGGGAGAGTGAGTTTAGGTGATGCCTATGTTAGACCTGAGGCTGGGGAATTATGGTTACTGAATGCTCATATAGCTCGCTATGAAGCAGGTAGCTATTTGAGTCACGAACCAAGGCGACCTAGAAAGCTTCTACTGCATCGTAAGCAGATTGATAGTCTTACCAGCAGGGTATTGGAGAAGGGCTTTACCTTGGTTCCACTCAAATTGTATATTAAAGATAGCCTTGCCAAGGTTGAGGTGGCGTTGGCTAAAGGTAAAAGGCTTTATGATAAGCGAGAGTCCATAGCTCGCCATGAAACAGAAAGAGAGATCGAGCGAGCCATAAAAAGGCAGAAGCTGGGAAGGGGGTAGTTTACCTAATCAAATAAGTGGGGACGCGTGGGTTCGACAGGGGAAGTATGTTGCAGGATTGCAAGCTGAGGTGCCGCTAACCTCATAAAACAAGTGGCAAAAAAATAACTGGCGAACCTGAATTCGCTTACGCAGCCTAATTAAATAGGTTGCACATCCACCCGGCCTCTCCTCAATGGGTCGGGATTGGGTGCCGTAAAATTGAGGTGCCACCATCCAGATGTCGATAAGGGTGGTGAAAGAGTTATCGACTGGCTTGGCTAAACTTGGTCAGCAGAGGCTAGCCAGGCGAGATTAAAGAGCTGACTAAGCTTGTAGTATATTCTGGGCAGCTTCTTCTGGACGGGGAGTTCGACCCTCCCCCGTCTCCACCAGAAATTTAGAAGTGCCAGCTTCGCGAAGCTGGCACTTTTTATATCTGGGACGGGTTTGGTGATGATATATATCGGTTTTGAAGTGGTCTCCCCTTAATAACAACCACTTCTATAGTTATCTGCTCCATTTTATCACAGAGACTTGACATTGCCCCTCAAGTTGTAATACATTGTATTACAACAAAGGAGCTTGATTGATTTTCATAACATACCCGTTAATTTGGACTCAAGCTGTAGTCGACAAGATTTGGCATAAGCATCGTGTTACTCCTGAAGCAGTTCAAGAGGCAATTTATGATGATAAGCCAATTTGTCATAAAGGCACATCAATTTCATATTGCGTATACGGTCAGGCTGTGTCTGGGCGCTACCTGTTCATTGTTGTGAGAAAGAAAGGCAAAGGGGCACGATATAAAGTTATCACTGCCCGAGATATGCAAGACAAGGAGAAGCGATATTACAAGAAGCATCAGAGTTAACCAAGGTTAAGACCGAAACAGAAAGGAGGAGAAAAGATGAGCATTGAGAAAGATCTTATACCCCAATTTGAGACAGAGGAGCAAGAAGCGGAATATTGGGATACGCATAGCCCGCTTGACCTTGCTGCCGAACCCAAGGTTCAAGAGATACGGGTAAGGGTTCCCAAGGATAGGCCGATAACAATTCGCCTTGATAGCAAAAGCCGTTCGAAACTCGATAAATTAGCTGCTGAGCAAGGGATTGGGCCTTCCACCTTTGCCCGCCTCATCCTCATGTCAGTTATCGAGCGTAGAGAGAAGCTGCCAAAGGTTATTACTTTTGATGAACTTACACATAGATTAGAACAAAGCTCATCCCGAAAGCGAAGTACTTCAGCCGCGCAAATGAAGCTCCAAAAAGCCCTATGCCAGGCTCTTGAGGGTGATTGGCAAATCGCTATTTCACTGTCAAGAGAAGCAGTTGCGACTGTACCAGAAGGGTATCTTGATAATATCAAGGGCGAAATGCAAATGGTATGGTCGTGTATACAACAAGTCTGTATTAAACCATTACTTACCCATGCAGAGAAGTCAGTTTTGAACTGGGATTATGATGAGGCGACTGGCGCGCTGGAGAATATCCTCAATATCTGCCAAGCTGCCCAGTTCCCTTTGGACTATGCTGACCTGTCTATTAGAGTTCTGAGCATTGCTCAAGCGACTTGTGTGGCAGCAGGAGGATGGAAAGGCGATGTTGACGCAAAACTGAATCGGGTCATGGCAGGCGTAGGTGTGCTCATGGCAACTGTTGAAGAGACAATAGATAAAAAGTTAGAGGAAAGGCTTTTACCAAGGCCGGTAGTAAGTTAAATGGACTACTTATTCTCAAGCCAGAGAACACCCGCTACCATCCTGTGCAAGATATGTACCCAAAATTAAGTTCGGAGGATTTAGAAATTGGCAAAGCATAAGAAAGTAGGATTATCATCACTTGATCCTGCTACACAGTCTGAGAAATTATTCAAGTTAGGAATGGCTCTACGAGATCTGGAACGGTATGAACAAGCATTGGATGCTTTCAAGGAGGCAATCCAAGTTGGAGGTAACAGGGCTTCACTTCAGAATGCCATTGCTGTTACGCTATGCGACTTAGGAAAGTATAAACAGGCCGAGGGACTATTCCATCAAGCTGTGGAATTGAGCCCCAATAATGCAGCGACGCGTTATCGTTTAGCTGCCCTATTAAGCCAATTGCGCAAATATAGACAAGCTGAGCAGGAAATCAGAAAGTCGATCGAGCTGAACCCTAAACGTGCTCATGCTCACTCGCTACTCGGACATATTTTAGCAAGACGCTGCAAATATCCAGAGGCAATAAGGGCTTGCCAAGACGCCATTGCACTCGAACCGGAAGATGAAAAGGCATATAGTACATTAGCAGAGGCTTTCTTCTCCACAAATAAAATAGAAGAGGCAAGGCAAGCCCTCCAGAAAGCCATTGCACTCGACCCGACTGATACATGCCTGTACCATATGATGTCTGGTTTTCTTGGCATTTTGGGGCGCTATGAGGAATCTATCCAAGCTGCAAAGAAATCAGTTGAACTCTCTCCCAGGCATGCTCCTTCTTATGTTGCTCTAGCGCTATCTTCGTTTCAGTTGGGGCTGCACGAGGAAGCGCTATCATCCACTCAAAGGGCAATCGAGCTTACACCAAAGGATGCTGGGCTATACAACTTAATGGGCAATTTGCTATCACAGCTAGACCGGCATGAGGAGGCATACATAGTCTACCTAAAAGCGGCAGAATTAAGCCCAAAGAATGCCCGCTATCAGGCAGATGTGGCGCATTGTCTCGCAAAGCTTGGCCGACACGATGAGGCTATGGAGGCTTGCCAGGAAGCGCTCAGGATTAATTTAAAAGATGACTATGTTTTAAACACACTAGGCACCGTGCATTTCCAAAACAAACAATATGAAGAAGCCCTAAACGCATATCTCAAGGTGGCTGAAAGCGATACCCAGAATCCACAGTATCTTGGCAACATTGGTGCTGCGCTAAATAACCTAGGGCGATTTGAAGAGGCAATACCTTATTGCGAAAAAGCTATAGCCTTAGACAGAGGATACGCTGACCCCTACAGGGTGTTAGCTTACTCGCTAAATGGCCTCGGCAAGCATAGCGAGGCACTTAAAGTAGCTAGCACAGTTCTCAGGCTAAGACCAACCGATGCTTTTGCTCTTTTAGAGTTGGTTGAGGCTCTTACAAAGTTGGGAAAATTCGATGAGGCACTCAAAGCTGTAGAGGAATTCACCAAGCGTGGTGGAACTCCAAAATATGAAACGCTGGTCGAAGTCGGCCTTTGCTACTATTTGATGAAACAAATAGAGCAAGCGATTGAAACATACAAGAATGCTGTTCAACTGAAGCCCGATGGTGCTGTCGCCCACAACAATTTAGGATACCTTTACCTATTCAAGGGAGATACAGATTGCGCGCAAAGCCATCTTCGTCACTGCATAGAGCTTGAGCCAACTTACGCCATTGCCCATTATAACTTAGGGGCGTGTTATTTAGCTAGGGGAGAAATCGAACAAGGAATCAAGGAGTATAAACAAGCTAAGGATATTGACACCCGTGACAGGCTAAAAGAGCATATCGCTGACCTTGAAGCTATAGAGAAGGAACATCCCGAATGGACTTGGCCTAAGCAGGCTAAAGACATAGTTATGAAGACGGATGTTGATAAAATATAACCCAGAAGGCATGGCACTCAGCTAAGGTCTTGATTTTAGTGTGAATGTAGTTCGACCCTCCCCCGTCTCCACCAGAAATTTAAAAGTGCCAGCTTCGCAAAGCTGGCACTTTTTTTCTTGGGGTAGTGCCCTGATTATTCCTGGGTACTGAATGACCACATCGCCAGAATAACCATGACCACGCCAAAGGCTGCCACTACAATTAAATCGTCGCCGATGGACATGGTATGTCCAAAAATGATAATGCCCAGGGAAGTGGCGGGCTGTGCTCCGAGCACCAGTTGGCGTATAGGGTCAACTCCATAGGTTGCCGGGTTGATTTTGACCAGAATATTCATCCAGGGTGGCAGATTATTGACCGGAAAGAAAACACCGGAAAGGAATATCATCGGGAACATGAGTAACTGCATTACCGCCTGATGGGCTTCCATGGACTTGATTCGGGAGGCAAGGAAGATTCCCATTGCTGACAAGGCGCAGGCTACCAAAAACATCACTGGCAATAGCTTGAGCAAGATTTCTGGGGAGAGCATGACCCCAAAAATGGGGGCAAAGAGGAGTATCAGAGTCCCTTGGATTAGAGCAACAGTGGCTCCACCTAGTGTTTTGCCCGCCGCTACTGCTACTCGGCTGACGGGTGCCACCAATACCTCTTTGAGAAAGCCAAATTCACGGTCCCAAACCACAGACACCCCTGAGGTGAAAGAGGTCATCAGCACTGTCATAGCAATGATGCCGGGAAACATGAACTTGGAGAAATCAACCCCCGGGGCGAGCATGCCCATGGTGCCGCTCAGTCCACTGCCAAAGACGATTAAAAATAATAGGGGAAAGGCTAGGGAGGTCACCATGCGTATCTTATCTCGCCACACTCTCAACAAATCACGATACCAAATAGTATACATACCCCGTAAGCTATTCATAGCTCTCCTTCATTGTGAAGTGCTCAGTGCCTCATCCGGTAGCGACCATGCTGTCGCACCATCTCCTTTAGCTCGCTCTTGACCGCTTCATCCCTGAGCCGATGCCCTGTTAGCTTGAGGAAGGCATCATCTAGAGTGGGTCGACGCAGGCTAATGCTGAGGATGTCGGTGTCAAACTCCTTTATTAAAGCGGGGATAAACCTCTCTCCATTGGCAATCTCAAAGGTTACCTGCCCACTATCGCATCTGGCTTTGATGTGGTATCGCTTCTGGAGTTCGGCTTGAGCCCTCTGGTCATCCACGGTGCTCAGGCTAATCATATCCTCACCCACCATGCTCTTCAGCCCCTTTGGGCTATCTAGGGCGATTATCTTGCCGTAATCCATAACCGCGATGTGGTCGGCATACTCGGCTTCATCCATATAATGGGTGGTGAGAAAGACGGTGGTTCCCTCCCTTTGGCGTAAGTCGAGGATGAAATCCCAGAGGCGGCTGCGGGTTTGGGGGTCAAGCCCAAGTGTGGGCTCATCTAGGAAAAGCACCTTGGGGCGGTGGGTGAGACCGCGGGCAAGCTCAAGGCGACGTTTCATACCACCAGAGAAGGTTTTAACTATGTCGCGGCGTCTTTCCCATAGCTCCACCATCCTCAGCGCTTGCTCTATCCTTTCCTTTCTCACCGAGGCGGGGATATTATACACCATGGAATGGAACTTTAGGTTCTCCAGGGCGGTCAGCCGTTCATCCAGACTGGGGTCTTGAAATACCAGCCCGATGCACTGACGCACCTGCCCCTGTTGATGGGTGACATCAAAGCCGTTGATTGATGCCTTGCCTGAGGTCGGCTTGGACAAGGTGCACAAGATATTGATTACCGTCGTCTTTCCCGCTCCATTGGGACCGAGAAGACCAAACACCTCCCCCTGGTCAACACTGAAACTGATGTCATTTACCGCTACCAGGTCTGCGTAGCTCTTTACCAGGTGTTCTACCTCAATAATATGGCTATTTGACATCTTCCCTCTGCTTTAGCTTTTGAGCCAGCTCCGCTATATATGGTCTATTCTCCTGCCTATTCATGGAAAAGTTCCTAGGATTTCCAACGGCTATTATATACTTGATAGGGGATTATCGCTATAGCAAATTTTAATGAAATCTAAACGCCAATTTTATGGGTAATTAATTGCAATAGCCTAAGATTAAGGCGTGAATATAGATAACATTAGCGAGCTAAAGCGGCTAGAGACGGAGAACAATAATGATTAAAAGTGTTATCAGATGCCAAAATGATATGGTTATAGTATTTGACCAGGATGACGAACAAGTCCCTGAGTATCAGGGGCGATACGAAGAAGTGAAGGAACGCATCCTGAAAGACGCCCCGCCGGAGGCGATGTTTGGTCACTGGTTTGATTATGAGACCGATGTAAGAACAGTTTCAAGGGATGAGTGGTAAACAAATCCACTTCTGCCAGGGCTTGCCTTTAACGCCCAAACCTTGCTGTTTACCGTCTCCCTGCCTGCCCAGGTAATCTAGGTGAGTTTGTATCTAGAAAGAAGGGAAATAATGAAAGCTAACATCCTAGTGGTTGACGACCTCAAGAGTATGCGGGTGACTCTGGGCGGAATATTAGAGGACGAGGGGTATAATGTAGTCCTGGCTGAGAATGGCTATCAAGCCATTGAGGCAGCAAAGCAAACTTCCTTTGGCCTTATCTTTATGGACATAAAGATGCCGGGGATAAATGGGGTACAGACCTTACGCGAGGTCAAAAAAATCAATCCTCAAGCAGCCGTTATAATGATGACCGCCTATTCTGTTGAGGACCTGGTAAAAGAAGCCCTGGAGGAGGGTGCCTATGCTGTGGTTTACAAGCCATTTGATATTGAGAACATATTGAGCATCATTGAATCTGCTCTTTTTCACTTAGGACCTACCTCCTAACGGTCAAAATTCGTCCCCTTTATGCCTTTTTCTTTTCCATTAAGCCATATTTATCCTGATGCCTATTGGCATTTTTATGCTATTTATGATACAATTGGCATCAGGATGGCAGTTCAAGAGGAGGATAGCGAGATGGCTAAAGGAAGGGGGGCAAGTAAGGCACTCTCTTCAGACCTCACCGAGCGTAAGTGGGCTGAGGAGGCGTTAAAGCGTCAACAAGCTTACTTCCAGCAGCTCTTTGAAAACTGCCCTGAGGGTATTGCTATAGTGGATGATGCTGACAGGATTGTTAACACCAACAGGGGATTCGAGACGCTTTTTGGTTACCGAATTGAGGAAATCAAAGGTCGGTTTATTAACGACATTATTGTCCCTGAAGACCTTATTGAGGAAGCGTCTGCTTTGTCTCGGGCTACTGTCCTTAACAGTGAAGTATGTCGGAAAGAGACGGTGAGAAGACGTAAGGATGGCAGCCTGGTAGATGTTTCCGTACTTGGCTACCCTATCCAGTTTGGCAACAAAATAGTTGGAGCATATGTAATGTTCACTGACCTCACCGAACGCAAGCAGGCTGAGGAGGAGATACGGACGAGCGAAGCGAGATACCGCCATCTGTTTGAGAGCCTAAATGATGCGGCGTTTCTCGCGGACGCCGAGACGGGGCACATTCTTGAGACTAACTGCCAAGGGGAAGCCCTATTGGGGAAGAGCCGCAATGAAATCGTAGGTATGCACCAGTCCGCCCTCCACCCTCCGGGCAAGGCTGAGGAATATAAGCAGAGATTTGCTGCACATATTGCGAAAGGGCATGCTGTGGACTATGAGGGTGAGGTCATTAGGAAGGACGGGGCAATCATCCCGGTGTCTATCGGTGCCTCGTCCCTAACCATACAGGGGCGTCGCCTGGTGCTGGGTCTTTTCCGTGACATCACCGAGCGCAAGCGGGCAGAGGAGGCGTTCAAGCTTCAACAAGCTTACTTCCAGCAACTGTTCGACAACTCCCCTGATGCCATCGCTTGGCTGGATGATGCTGACAAAGTTGTTACCACCAACAAGGGATTCGAGATGCTTTTTGGCTACCGAGCTGAGGAAATCAAAGGTCGGTCCATTGACGAAATCGTTGTTCCTGAAGACCGTATTGAGGAAGCGGCTGCTATATCTCGGGATGCTCTCAATAAGAAAGTGGTTCGGGAAGAGACGGTGAGAAAACGTAAGGATGGCAGCCTGGTAGATGTTTCTATACTTGCCTATCCTATTCAGTTTGGTAACAAAGCAGTTGGAATATTTGCAATATACAGGGACATCACTGAGCGCAAGCAAATGGAGGAGCAGCTAATTCGCTCCGAGAGGCTGGCAGCGATAGGGCAACTGGCCAGCGGGGTTGCTCATGAGCTCAGGGGTCCCCTGGGAGCGATTAAAACTGCTGCTTTCTATGTGCAGAGAAGGCTCGCCAAGAGCGACCTGCTGGCTACTGAGCCCAAAGTGCTGGAATTTCTCGATATCATAGATGGGGAGGTTAATATTGCCAACAATGTTATAAGCGACCTTATTGGCTTCTCTCGGGTAGCTAAACCAACCATCTCACCGGTTAATATAGGCGGCATAATTGAGGATGCCCTGAAGCATGTTCCTCTACCTGAAAATGTTAACCTAGCCAGGGATATAGATAAAAGCCTCCCCATGGTAATGGTGGACGCCGGACAGATTCAACAGGTGTTTGTCAATGTAATCTTCAACGCGGTAGAAGCTATGCCCCAAGGTGGTCGCCTGGATATTAGGGCTAGAAGCAAGGGCGAATTTGTGGAGGTGGAGTTTACCGACACCGGGTGTGGCATTCTCAAGTCGGATATAGATAACATTTTTGACCCATTATTTACTACCAAAGCCAGGGGCATCGGACTGGGGTTAGCGGTGTGTAAAGGTATCCTGGAAAGACACGGCGGAGACATTGGGGTAAAAAGCAAGGTGGGAAAAGGAAGCACATTTACCGTCTCCCTGCCTGCCCAGGTAATCTAGGTGAGTTTGTATCTAGAAAGAAGGGGAATAATGGAAACTAACATCCTAGTGGTTGACGACCTCAAGGGTATGCGGGTGACTCTGGGCGGGATATTAGAGGACGAGGGGCATAATGTAGTCCTGGCTGAGAATGGTTATCAAGCCATTGAGGCAGCAAAGCAAACTTCCTTTGGCCTCATCTTTATGGATATAAAGATGCCGGGGATAAACGGGGTACAGACCTTCCGCGAGGTCAAAAAAATCAATCCTCAAGCAGCCGTCATAATGATGACCGCCTATTCTGTTGAGGACCTGGTGAGAGAAGCCCTGGAGGAGGGTGCCTATGCTGTGGTTTACAAGCCATTTGATATTGAGAATATCGTGAACATCATTGAATCTGCCCTTCGCAAAACACTGATTTTGGTAGTAGATGACAGCTTTGCTGACCGTGAAACCCTCAAGAACATCCTGGAGGAAAGGGGGCACAAGATTGTTACCGCCAGCACTGGTGCTGAGGCGTTGGCGAGAGTTAAAGAAAAGCGCTTTGACATCATATTTTTGGATGTCAGGCTACCGGATATAGATGGGGCGCAACTCTTTGAGCAGGTGAAGGCTCTCGACTCCGAGGTGGCTGTGATTATGATGACCGGTTATTCTGAAGAGGAGTTGGTGAGGAGGGCAATATCCCACGGGGCTTATACCTGCATTTATAAACCGTTTAACGTAGATAAGATATTGGCATTGGTGGGAGAGATTTCCCGGCGAAGGGGGAGGTAGATATGACCTCTTCAGCAAACATCTTGGTAGTAGATGGTGAGGCTACTACCTTAAGGACATTATCAGCGGGACTGGAAGATATGGGGCACAGGGTGAGCACTGCTGCCGCAGGACGAGAGGCACTGGCACTGCTCAGGAAGCACCCCTTCAATATTGTCATTGCCAACATAAAATTGCCTGATATCGGTGGTCTGGAAATACTGGAGACGGCGAAGGAACTCAATCCAGAGGCAGCGGTAATTATGATAACCGACCATGCCAGCTTTGAAACGGCGGTAAATGCCGTTGATGAAGGCGCCTATGCCTACATACTCAAACCAGTAGCTATGAATGAGCTAGCGACCATAATCAATAATGCTTTGAGAGAGCAGAAGTTATTGATTGAGAACCGGAAGTTGGTGGAGAGCCTGCAACGCTCCAACAAAAGATTGGAGGAAACCAACAAAGCGCTGGAGCGGGCAAGCCGTGCCAAATCAGATTTTATGGCAAAAGTGAGCCACGAGTTGCGCACCCCACTCAATGTTATTAGCGGCTTCTCTGAACTCATGCTGGACCAGGTGCCTGGTGAGGTCAATGAGGAGCAGAGGGGGTGCCTTGACGATATCTTGTCCAGTAGTCGGCACCTGCTGGGCTTAATCAACGAAATCCTTGACCTGTCCAAGGTAGAATCGGGTAAGGTGGAACTCAGGCTGACAAATATAGCTCTGAGCGATATGGTACAGTCGTTGAGGAGCACCATGATGCCCGTGCTCATCCCAAGAGAGCAAAGCCTTGATATTGAGGTGGAAGAAGGGCTCCCACCGGTTCATGCCGATAGAGCTAAACTGAGGCAGGTATTTTTCAACTTGGTGAGCAATGCGTCTAAGTTTACCCCAAGCGGAGGCAGGCTGAAGATTGAGGTTGCCAGGAGGGGCAATTGGTGTCAGGTCAGCGTGGTGGATAGTGGTGTTGGTATCAAAAAGGAAGACCAGGAGCAAATATTTGAACCTTTTTATCAGGTGGATAGTTCGGTAGCTGGGGAGAAGAAGGGGACGGGGCTGGGGCTAACGCTTGCTCAGGAAATTGTGGAACGCCACGGCGGTCAAATTTGGGTAGAGAGTGATTATGAGAAGGGCAGCCGGTTTACCTTTACCCTGCCCCTGGCAACCAGCGGTTAACCAAATCCGGAGGAGGGGAACAGGTGATGAAAGAGAAAATACTAATTGTAGAGGATAATCCCATCCATGCGAGACTGATTGAAATGACCCTTAGAGCCAAGGGCTACAGACTGCTTCAGGCAACCGACGGTGAACAGGCACTGGCTATAGCTACGAGAGAGCGACCAGACCTTATTTTAATGGACTTAAACCTTCCCAAAATGACTGGGTTTGAGGTGGCCAGGAAGCTCAGGCAGACCCCGGGATTCAGCCAAGTCCCTATTATTGCCCTTACTGCGTATGCTATGAAGGGAGACAGAGAGAGGGTTATTGAGTCCGGGTGCGATGGATATTTAACAAAGCCCATTGATACCCGTCAGTTACCCGGAGTGGTTGCTGAAATGCTGCGACGGGGTAAAGATAGCCCTAGCATCGCTGGAGATGACTGTGGGGAAGAAAATCCTAGTAGTTGATGATGACCCTGCCTTCGTTAGACTGGTTGAGCGGGTTCTTACTCAAAAGGGATACGAAGTGCTCAGCGCCGGTAGCGGGGAGGAAGGGCTGCGGCTTTTATTCGCCCATAGACCAGATATGGTTCTCCTGGATGTGGTGATGCCCAGAATGGATGGCTGGCAGACCTGTAGCCGCATCCGTGATATCTCTGATATCCCCATCATTATGCTCACTGGTAAGCAAAAATCCGAGGAAGACATAGTGCGTGGGCTTGACTGCGGAGCCGATGACTACCTCATAAAGCCGGTCCGGAGTAGGGAGCTGGTGGCAAGGGTGCGGGCGATGCTGCGGCGCGCTGAGTTGCCTCCTTCCCCGGAGGTGGAGAGGGGGATTACCTATAGTGATGACTTCCTGACGGTGGATATTGCCCAGCGGAAGGTTATTGTCAATGGAGAGCGGGTGAAGCTGACCCCGACGGAGTTTCGCCTGCTTGCGCTACTGATGCAGAATGCCGGACGTATCCTCACTCACAAACAACTGCTGGAAGGGGTGTGGGGCTGGGAATACATCGATGACCTGGATTATGTTCGCATCTATATCTGGCATCTGCGTCAGAAGATAGAGCCAGACCCAACTCAACCCAAATATGTTATTACTGAGCCCGGGGTTGGTTATTACTTCCATAAAGCCAACTGAGACAAGCCCTCTTTTATGCTGAAATCCTCTCTACCTCTCCCATACCTATGGTAATAACTAAGCTAGTTCAGATAGATTGGTGACACAGATTATCATGTTTCGTTTCTCCGCGGCATTGACCCCATCCCCCCGTTTTTAACATAGTTCTTTTTCCCACCCACCCTATAGAGGCTAGTGTCCCCAATCCCTCGCTTTATGGGGGAGTTTAAGAGGGGCGTCAGCCCCTCTTTTAAAATAATTTCCCCCTTCCCCTTCGATAAGAGGAAGGGGTTAAAGGGGATAGGGTTACCACATAAAAAAATAAGGGG
>JAUWIX010000012.1 GCA_030608005.1 Dehalococcoidia bacterium | reverse complement strand
TCAGCAAAGATAAGAAAACGCTATGTGTAATAAGACTATTAATCATCCTCACCCCCTTTATCCCCCTCTCCTTCAAAGGAGAGGGGGCAGAGATTCCAGCGCAGGGGCGAAGCCCCCTCTCATCACACTTCCCCTTCCCTTAACCAATTACCAAGGGAAGGGGGTCAGGGGGATAGGTTTCCAAAATCAAGGGAGGAGAGGTTTCGATGGAATGTCAGATTGAGGTCAACAAAGCCAAATGCCCCTGCACCTATGAGTCGTGCCCCAGAAAAGGCAAGTGCTGTGATTGCATCGCCTACCATCTGCAATTTGATGAGCTTCCCGCTTGCGTGTTCCCGCCTGAGGTGGAGAAGACCTACGACCGCTCTTTTGCCAAGTTTGTCCAGGTCTTCTCTCATAAAGCCAAAAGTGGCAACAAAAGCTAATTTAGGTTATATTATTAACCATGAACAAAGGAAAAAAGGTAGCTGCCCTCAAGCATCGGCACAAGAGAAAGAAGCTAAAGGAAAGAAGGAAGGCTAAGGCAGAACTCTAAATTGGTAAAAGCCCATGAAGCAAGTCTATCTGCTCACCGGGCAGCCGGGAACAGGCAAAACTAGCCTTATAAAACAAGCCATAGCCGGGATGAAAGGCAAAGCTGGTGGATTTTACACCGAGGAAATACGAAGCCAGGGGGTAAGACAGGGCTTCAGGCTGGTTACCCTCGATGGACAAACTGCCGTACTGGCTCACATCTATTTCCACAGCCCGTATCGGGTAAGCAAATATGGCGTGGATGTTGAAAGCCTGGACAAGGTAGGTGTTTCTGCCCTTAATCAGGCAACCCAAGAGTGCGACTTAGTAGTCATTGATGAAATTGGCAAGATGGAGCTATTCTCGGCTAAATTCAGGGAAGCCGTGTTAAACATACTTAACAGCGGGAAAAGGCTCCTAGGAGCTATTATGCTCAGCCCCAACCCATATGCCGATGCTATCAAGCGCCAGCCTCAAGTAAATCTGGTAACCGTAACCAGAACCAACCACCATCAAGTGCTGGAGGAGCTGCAAAACTGGCTAAATGCCACAGAATCACTCAAATTATAGTATAATTTCCCCGACTGGAGGTCAAAATGCCAACGATTTATCTTGTCCCTCACACCCATTACGATGTAGCCTGGGCTTTCACCAAAGAAGAGTATCTCAAGATAAATGAGGCAATTCTTGATGAAGCTTTAAGGCTGATGAAGACCTCGGAATTTAAGTTCTGCATAGAGCAAACCTTTTTGCTAAAAGAGATAGAGAAGAGGAAACCCAGTCTTTTCAAAGGGCTTAAGCAAATGATAAAGGCGGGCAAACTGGAGATAGTCGATGGGCAATACCTTATGCCCGATACCATGCTCCCCGCCGGTGAGGTGTTAGTAAGGGAAATCCTCTTTGGTAAAAAGTATTGCCAGCAGAAATTTGGCATTGAGGTTCCTGTTGCCTGGGCAGCCGATAGCTTTGGCATGAATGCTCAGCTTCCCCAAATTTATAAGAAAGCAGGATACAAATGGCTTGCTTTCAGAAGGGGTGCCCGGACAGACATCAAGGAGAGCGAGTTCCTGTGGAAGGGGCTGGATGGAACAACCATCCTGGCTCACTGGTTCCCCCTCGGTTACCGGGCAGGGCTGGATATTGATAAATGGGAGCAATCATTTCTTGAGCTTAATAAATTTGCCTCTACCCCTTATATCCTGATGCCCTGCGGTAGCGGCTCCATGCCCCCTCAGCCTGAAATCGTCCCATCGGTAAAGAATTGGAACCAAAACCAACCCAGCGTTGAAATGAAGATAGCTACCCCGAGAGAATTCTTCCAAGCCTTAGAGACTTCCTCAAAGAAACTGGAAACAATAGAAGGCGAGTTATACGATGACGAACTAATAAATGTATTCCCTCAGGTATGCTCCAGCCGAATATGGATAGTTCAGGGCTCCAGGGAATGTGAAGTTCTACTTACCACCGCTGAGGAATTTGCCACCATTGCCTGGCTTCTCGGCGCTGAATATCCAACCAATGAATTCCGGGAGGCTTGGGAAAAGATCCTATTCGTTGCCTTCCATGATATAATCACCGGCTGCGGTGTGGATGAGATTTATGAAGAGGTAAGGGAGATTTTTGCTTCTCTTAAAAGTAGGCTTACCCAAATCCGGGACAAATCCTTAACCTACATAACTGAAAAGATAAACACCAATGGTAAAAGGACTGTAGTTTTTAACCCCCTCCCCTGGGAGACAAAGAATTGGATTGAATCAGCAAAGAGCGGTTTCATTGCTAATGTTCCCCCGCTAGGCTACAAGGTATATAAGCCGCCCCAGCCGGAGCCGGTAAATAAGATAGCGGTTGACGGGAATCAGATTGAAACAGCCTTTTACCGATTAAAGGTAGATGACAAGACAGGGATAGTTGAGGTCTTTAATAAAGCTGGAAAACTTTTACTAAAGGGAAACGAAATTGTCATTGAAGATGAGGTCGGTGACCTTTACTATCATCGCAGTAGATTCTCTCCTGAGTTGATAAAGAGCGAATCAGGGGAAGGCTTCCAATATGGAAGCTTCAAGCCTAAAGGCTTTCGGATAGAGGAGGAAGGCTTAAGGGTAAGGGTAATTTTTGAGACGGAATATTACTGCCTCACCTGGCCCTATAGGCTAAAGAAAAGGTTTCCTCCCATGCTTTACAAGTACAAAACGCTGGATATCAGCAAAGAGGTTGTGATTTATAGCGACATCCCGCGCATTGAATTTATTACCAGAATTGATAATAAATACCCCAATATAAGACTGAGGGTTAAATTTAATACCGGGATAGAGAGAAAGCTCTACTTTCGGCAGACACAATTCGGGGTTATCTCTGAGCCTACCGAGTATTTTAGTAAGGCAGGCGAGCACTGGGGAAGCGAACCCTCTAGAATACCTAATTTTGGGTACTGGTTTGATGTAAGCGATGGGGTAAGGGGGATAACCTTTATGAATAAGGGATTACCAGCAGTAGAAATAATAGAGGATTCCCTTTATATCACCCTCTTCAGGAGCGTAGGCGGACTCTCCGCCGACGGCACAGCCGGACCTTTAGTCCCTACCCCAGATGCCTTAGAGCTGAAGCCTTATACCTTTGAATACGCTGTGCAACCTCACCATGGAGATTGGCGGCAAGCTGAGATATATAAGCAGGCACAAGAATTTCACTACTCGCCCCTTGCCATCCAAGTTGATGCCAAGGGAGATTTACCCCAAGAATACTCCTTCCTAAAGCTTTCACCCAATAACCTCATCCTCTCCGCCCTGAAGAAAGCCGAAGACAGCGATGAGGTAATCCTGCGGTTCTTTGAGACCAAGGGGGAGGCCACAGAGGCTAAGGTGGAGCTATTTAGAGCAATTAAAAGATTGACACTGGTAGATTTACTTGAGAGAGAAGAGCGTGAACTGCCATTTGAAAGAAACAGATTTGGATTTGAGGTGAAACCCTTTGAGATAGTAACCCTCAAGCTTGAGTTTTAGGAGGGGTTGTTCAATGGGGGCATCTAAGAGGGGCTGACGCCCCTCTTTAAGTAAAGTCCCCCTCTCCAAGAGTGGAGAGGGGGACTAAGGGGGTGAGGTTGATAAAAAATCTCACAACAAAGTTTGAAGGAAATAAGCTCTGATGCTACCAGAACTGGTCGAAGCATTGCTAGAGCCTAAAGCCTATCCAGAGACTCCGGGGAAAATAGAGCTGGTGCAGACCCAGATGTCGTTCGTTTTCCTGACCGATGACTATGTATATAAGGTAAAGAAAGCGGTAAATCTGGGCTATCTGGACTACACCACCCAGGAAAAGCGCCAGTTCTATTGCCAGCGGGAGGTTGAACTTAACCGTCGTCTCTGTCCTGAGGTTTATCTGGGGGTGGTACCTATAACCCGAGATAGGGGTACTATTTTAATAGAAGGACGGGGGGAGATTATAGAGCATGCGGTGAAAATGCGCCGCCTCCCCCAGCAAGCGATGATGGATGTGCTGCTGGCTAATAATCAGCTAACACCGAAAATGATAACCAGTGTGGCACAAAAACTGGCGGAATTCCACCAAAAGGCGGAGACCAACGCCAATATTAGTGCCTTTGGCGAGATTGATATTATTACCCAAAATACTGAGGAGAATTTCACCCAGACAGAAAGATACATCGGTAGTACCATTTCCTCACAGAAGTATCAGCATATCAAGGATTACACTGATAGCTTTATTGAGCAAAATACCCCTCTATTTGGTAAACGGACAAAGAATGGCAGGATAAGGGACTGCCACGGAGACCTACACGCTGCCCATATTTGCTTCTCCAACGATATCTGCATCTACGATTGTATAGAATTTAATGATAGGTTTAGATATTGCGATGTCGCCTCAGAGGTTGCCTTCTTGGCTATGGATTTAGACCACTACGGGCGAGCTGACCTATCCCATAGCTTTGTTGATGCCTATGTAGCTCAGAGCCAGGATAGGGGGTTACTGGAGCTGCTCAATTTCTACAAGTGCTACCGGGCTTATGTGCGGGGGAAGGTGGAAAGCTTCAAGTTCGATGACCTCTATATTGCCCCCGCCGAAAAGAGACAAACCCTGGAGATAGCTAGCAGTTACTTTGATTTAGCCCACGCCTACACAAGGTCAAGACCAATCCTGTTCATTACCACTGGTCTAGTGGGCACTGGAAAGACTGTTTTGGCTCAAGCCCTGGCTAAAAGATTGGGGCTGGCGGTTATTTCCTCAGATGTTACCAGAAAGCAATTAGCCTCTATCCCCATAACCGAGCACCACTTTGAGGAATTTGACACTGGGATTTACTCCCCTGAGTTTTCTAGGAAGACTTATGATAAGATGTTCTCCGAGACAAAGCAGGTCCTAGGTGATGGAGGCTCAGTAATTATAGACGCCTCCTTTATCAAGGTTGGGGAGCGCCTTAAGGCAAAAGAACTGACTGAAGAGATGAGTGCTGACTTTTTCATCATAGAGTGCACCCTGGATGAGGAAGGTATCAAACAGCGTTTGGCTCAGCGGCTGGAGCAAGAGACAATCTCAGACGGGCGCTGGGAGATTTATGCCCCACAGAAAAGAGCCTTTGACCCGGTAGTAGAGGTGCCACCCCAAAATCATGTTATAATTGATACCTCATCCACTGTAGAAGAAACTGTAAGACACATTCTAAAGAGGAGAAATTTATGACTTCACCTAGAAAATACGATATTAAAGACCTCTCCCTAGCTGAAGCTGGCAGGCAGCGGATAGAATGGGCTTATCGGGAGATGCCTGTAGTGAAGCTAATCAGGGAGAGGTTTGCTGCTGAGAAACCCCTAAAGGGTATCCGGATTTCAGCCTGCCTCCACATTACCACCGAGACGGCAAATCTAGCACTAACCCTAAAGGAGAGCGGAGCCGACATTATTCTATGTGCCTCTAACCCGCTCAGCACCCAGGATGATGTCGCCGCTGCCTTAGTAGAATATGGTATTCCTGTTAACGCCATCAAAGGAGAGGATGAGGAAACATATTATAAGCACATCAATGCTGCTCTGGATAATAAACCTCAGCTTACCGTAGATGATGGCGCTGACCTGGTTACCACCCTCCACATCAAGCGGAGCGATTTAATCAGCGATGTCATTGGCGGCACTGAGGAGACCACCACTGGCGTTATCAGGCTCCGCAGCCTGGAGAGGGCAGGAGGGCTAAGGTATCCCATAATTGCGGTAAATGATGCCCAGACCAAGTATCTCTTTGATAATCGCTATGGTACCGGGCAGAGCACCATTGATGGTGTCACCCGGGCAACTAATATCCTGTGGGCAGGCAAGAAGGTGGTGATTTGTGGCTATGGTTGGTGTGGGCATGGCATAGCCTTGAGAGCTAAGGGGCTTGGCTCTCAAGTAATTGTGACTGAGGTAGAGCCTGTCCGAGCCTTGGAGGCAGTTATGGACGGCTACCAGGTCATGCCAATAATAGAGGCTGCCAGGCTGGGTGATATTTTCATTACTACTACCGGGGATAAGAATGTTATCGATAAATCCCATCTCCAGGCGATGAAGGACGGAGCCATTCTAGCCAATAGCGGGCACTTCAATGTAGAAATAAATATCCCAGCTCTGGAAAGCCTAGCCCATAGTAAGCGGCGGATAAGAGCCTCAGTTGATGATTACACCTTGAATGACGGTCGCCACCTTTATCTATTGGGTGAGGGGAGGTTGGTTAATCTGGCTGCCGCTGAAGGGCACCCAGCCAGCGTTATGGATATGAGCTTTGCCAACCAAGCCCTTTGTCTGGAGTATATGGTGAAAGATAGGGGAAGCCTTGAGACTAAGGTTTACCCAGTGCCTGAAGAAATAGATAAACAGGTAGCTCGGTTAAAACTAAACTCCATGGGCATTAGTATTGATACTTTGACCCCAGAGCAACAGGAATACCTAACCAGTTGGGAGCAGGGGACATAAATAGAAGGAGAAAAAATGCCAAGTAGCTTTAGTAGTTCACCAGCCTATATGCTCACTTCAGAGTCGGTTACTGAAGGGCACCCTGATAAGCTATGCGACCAGATATCAGATGCTATCCTTGACACCATTCTGGCGCAAGACCCCTATGCCAGAGTAGCCTGTGAGACAGCGGTAGCCAATGGGTTGATAATTGTTCTTGGAGAGATTACCACCGACTGCTATGTTGAGATTCCTCATGTGGTACGGGAAGTAGTTCGTGATGTAGGCTATACCCATCCCGAGTATGGCTTTGAGTATCAATCCTGTGGAGTGATGGTCTCCATTAATGAGCAATCCAGCGATATTGCTATGGGAGTGGATAAATCACTGGAAGCCAAAACAGCTTCAGCTAATGACCTTGATAGGATTGGTGCTGGCGACCAGGGGATGATGGTTGGCTTTGCCTGCAATGAGACGCCTGAGCTTATGCCGCTACCTATTTCGCTGGCACACAAGCTATGCCGGCGCCTGGCTCAAGTGAGAAAGGATAATACCCTGCCCTACCTTCGTCCCGATGGAAAATCGCAGGTAACCGTAGAATATCATAATGGCATTCCCCGGCGAGTGGATAGTGTAGTGCTGGGAGCCCAGCATAACCCCGATGTCAACCAGGCTCAGATTGAGCAGGACATCATCGAGCAAGTAATTAGAGTGGTCATCCCGGCATCACTATTAGACGATAAAACCAAATTTTATGTCAACTCCACTGGCCGATTTGTAATTGGGGGTCCGGTATCCGATACTGGCTTCACCGGTCGCAAGATTCTGGTTGATAGTTATGGTGGCATCGCTCGGCATG
This sequence comes from Dehalococcoidia bacterium, assembly GCA_030608005.1. Lineage (GTDB taxonomy): Bacteria > Chloroflexota > Dehalococcoidia > Dehalococcoidales > BS750m-G39 > JAUWIX01. The sequence goes on along the minus strand of JAUWIX010000012.1, from coordinate 31,168 downwards.
GCGGTGGCTGCTTCTCTGGCAAAGACCCCACCAAAGTCGACCGCTCAGCGACTTATATGGCTCGCTACATAGCCAAGAATATTGTGGCTGCCGGTCTGGCTGAGCGTATAGAAATCCAGATTTCGTATTCTATTGGTGTCGCCCATCCACTTTCCATCTCTGTTGAAACCTTCGGCACAGGTAAGGTTGAACAAGGGGTTATACTTGACCTGATTAACAAGCACTTTGACCTGAGACCGGAAGCTATTATCCGAGCCCTTGACCTGCGCCGCCCCATCTACCGACAAACTGCTTGTTACGGGCACTTCGGGCGGGACGACCTTGACCTCCCCTGGGAAAAGACGGACAAAGCCGAGATTCTCAGGGCGGAGGCATTAGGCAGGGGATAAGCTACTCGGAGGTAGTAATTGTGAAAGAAATCAAGCCTAACCAACCGCACCCATCAGAGGAATTACTTGATAAAATTCGGTGGATAGCTTACTACAAGTCTATGGTGAGCCTAGCATATAGAGGCGAATTCAATAAATTTGGTGTTTATGTTCAGAGTAAGGACACATATGGCGAGATGAAGGATAAATATCAACCAACTACTTCTAAAACTGTTTATATGGCAGGTGGCAAATTTATCCCAAACTTAATATTTACCGAGGTCACTAAAGACCCACCGCTTGAGTATCCTTACGAGATTTATGATGGACTTGATATTATGGCTCCTGATTACGACGAAAGAGCAAAACAAAGGGAGAATGATTATAGAAATAGGTTAAACATCGGCGAAATCAGCGAAACTGAAACGCTCATCAATAAATATAAACCCGGTAGTTGGGAAGATAAATTAGATTTGCTCTGGAAATTTACTGAAGAGTTTGCGGAGAAATATGTAGGTCAAGATTATCCATGAACAATCTTACTGAGCAAAACTAACACATCAAATAAGCATTTCTTTACTTGCTTTAAGGGGATAATTACCAAAAAATAAATTACTCGTAAGAACTTAAAAGGGATTACAAATAGGATGGGAATATGATACTAAGAGGTATATTTGCTATAGAGTTACACACTGGGTTTAGTGAGCTTGAAAATTACCTAAAGATAACCGAAGAATACCTTCAAAAGGCAAAGAACGATTTTGAAACCCACATTCAGGAACAAGCAAAGAGACTCTCAACCGCGGACCTCCCTCCCGAAGAACTTGATGAAATTAATGAATTCTATCAGGAAAAACATTGGGATTGCGCTGAGACATTTCCTAGAATCTTTCGTAGCTCGTTTTTTGTAGCTGCGTACTCCTTATTGGAACACAAAATGGCTATCATCTGCAGACAGCTTAAGAAAGACAAACAGATACCGATTAGTTGGAGTGATTTAAAAGGCGATGCACTAGACCAATTCAAGCTTTATTGTAAAACAGCAAGCTTAGAGCTTTCATACAATAGCAAAACTTGGCAAGAGGTCCAACATTACTCGAGGGTGCGAAACTGCATTGTCCACAATAGAGGTCTGATTGAGGAATTTAGACAAGAAAAGGAATTGCATGCTTACGCCAGTAGAAAAAACATTGTAGAAGACTCGTTGGTTGGGCTCTCAATTCGTGCACGGCCTCAAATCGCACTGACAGAGCAGTTCTGTAAAGAAGTCACCAAGACGATGTGGGCGTTCTTGGGCAATGTCTTGAAAGTCTATGAATTGCAGCGGAAGCAAACCAATGCGCACGAATAATTCCAGAGATACGTGTCTTGTCACGGGGCGTTAAGAGGGGCTTCGCCCCTCTAATAAAATATCTTCCCCTTCCCCTTGATAAGGGGAAGGGGATACAGGGGATAGGGTTACCTAATTAAAAACCTAGATGTCCTGTTAATGGAAAGTCATGCCATTCCCAGCCACGAACAGCACCAGCCACCGACTGATGGGGGAAACCTCTTGAAATTTAAATTGCTCTAGCCTGCTCCCTTATAGCCGACCAGCTTTTTAAGCTCCTCCACACACTCCGGATTCTCAATAGTGGTAATGTTTCCTATTGGCTCATTTTTGGCCAAGCTCTTCAAAATCCGGCGCATAATCTTGCCGCTCCTCGTCCTGGGGACTGCCTCGGCAAATATAATCCTATCTGGACGGCAAGTAGGACCAAGCACTTTAACCACTTGGTCCATGAGCTCTTTGGTGAGCTTATCTGATGCCTGTTCATTCTTAAGCCTGACAAAAGCCCATGGCACCTCACCTTTAATCTCATGGGGAGCTGCCACCACAGCGCACTCAGCCACAGCCCCGTGCCCGCCTATGGCATTCTCCACCTCAGCAGTGGAAAGCCTATGACCGGCGACCTTCATTACATCATCTACCCGGCCAGTAAGGCGGAAGTTATCTTTCCTGACCAACCTCGCCCCGTCACTGGTGAAGTAGGCTTCGTTACCGTATTGACTCCAATAGTTCTCCTGATACATATCGGGGTTCTTGTAAATACCCCTGAGCATGCCCGGACCAAATGGACCCCTCTGAACCAGATAGCCCCCCTCGTCTATGCCCAGGGACTTGCCTGCCTCATCAAGGATTTCATGTCGGGTTCCGGGGAAGCTCCTGCCGGCGACAGTAGGGATAAAGGGGCCTATGCCGGGCAGGGCATTAATCAAAGTGCCTCCGGTTTCCGTCTGCCACCAGGTATCAATTATGGGGCATCGCCCACCACCAACCTTCTCAAAATACCACATCCAGGCATCCCGGTTGATTGGTTCACCCACAGTGGCTAACAGACGGAGGGTGCTCAGGTCGTACTTCTTTAGCCATTCCTCCCCCCAACCCATAAACATCCTTATCAGTGTTGGCGCGGTATAAAACACGGTCACGCCGTGCTTTTCTACTATCTCCCACACTCTACCCCGGTCGGGGTAATCAGGAGCTCCTTCATAGAATATCTGAGTAGCACCCACAGACAGTGGACCATAAACATTGTAGGTGTGGCCTGTAACCCAACCAATGTCAGAAGTGCACCAAAATACATCCTCGTCATGGAGGTCAAAGTCCCACTTCGTCGTCCAATAGGCTTGAGTCATATAACCACCAGTGGTGTGGATGACTCCCTTTGGCTTGCCTGTAGTGCCACTGGTATAAAGGAGATATAAGACATCTTCACTATCCATAACCTCAGGTTCGCAGTAAAGGTCAGCCTTTGCCATCAGCTCATGCCACCAGTGGTCTCTGCCCTCAACCCAATTCACCTCCTGCCCAGTTCGCTTAAACACCACCACATCCTTTATACTTGTTCCCTTCACCGCCTCATCGGCATTATTTTTCAAATTTACTGGGCGCCCACGGCGGTAGTAACCATCGCAGGTGACCAAAGTCTTGGAGTCGGCATCAATTATTCTGTCTTTAAGCGATTCAGCACTAAAGGCAGAGAAGATAACGCTATGTGGTGCCCCAATGCGAGCACAAGCCAGCATTGCTATCTGAGCCTCGGGAATCATCGGCAGATAGATACTAACCCTGTCTCCTTTTTTAATGCCAAGACCTTTCAACACATTGGCAAACTTGTTAACCTCACGGTAAAGGTCATAATAGGTCAGCATTTTAGGTGGTTCATCTATAGGCTCCCGTACCCCTATTATGGCTACTTTGTTTCTTCTCCAGGTTTTGATGTGCCTATCCACACAGTTATAGCAGACATTTAGCTTACCACCAACAAACCACTTAAAATATGGCGGGTTTTCCTCATAAGCTTTGTCCCACTCCTTATACCAATCAAGCCCCTCACGGGCTCGCTCTGCCCAGAATGCCACTGGGTCCTTATCCGCCTCTTCATATATTGATTCATCACTTACCCACGCTTTCTTCTTCATCTCCTCGTTAGGCCAAAATATTTCTCTTTCCTTAGCATCCTCAACAACCCACCTAACTGACTCTGCCATTAACTTACCTCCAAAATTTTTTGTGCATTATAGCTCACTGCCCAAAAGCCTATTCTACACTATTCATCATAATTTTTCCAGCCAGCTAGAGGTACATTTTATCCACTACTAACTAGACGCTCACTACTTCTCCTGGCTTAAGCGACACCACAGCCAGGTTGCATACCGCTGGTCTAGCTTGCCCCCCAGCCAACTCTCTATTTTCTTTATGTCTCCACTGACCAGCGCTGCCATCTCTTCTTGGGTTAGCATATAGTACTCACTGAGCGCCTCTTCCCCAGGGGATGGTTATCTGCGGAGGATTCTTGAGTTTCCTCTCCCGGGTTGGCTTTCTTGTCTTTTTAATCCTTACTCATCTTCTTTGCTTTTCCATAATTTTTCGTATTCAGACCTCAGTTGCTCAAAATTAGAATCGACATATTCCATGGTAGTGGCTATGCTTGCATGACAAAGTAGCACCTGGAGTTTCTTCACATCAAGACCTTTGCCTACCCATGTTGTAGCAAGCAAATGATGTAGACTGTGGGGATGAAGCCCCCTTATGCCTATACGGCTGCCAAGCTTCTCAGCCAGTTGCTAACGCGGTTGGCGGCTGAATGGGAACACTTTTTGCTAGAAGGGCAATGAGGGCTTTATCCCCGGGGTTGGTGACAATGGCAATGAGCCCCTCATTGACGATTTTAATCATCTGCTGGGCTGGAGTTAGGCTTTGCAATACTTGAGCACCAAGGGAGCGCTCCCCAACCCTGGCGGTAAAATCCTTGACCACCTTAAAATTTACATCGGCTTCCAGAAGGACTAAGCGCATCTGGCGCAGGGCATCATCTATATCTTTCTCTCCCAGTCTGCCTTTGCCGCTCAGCAGGCGAAATACCTTAGCTAACTTGCCACTGAGAATCTCAAACATAGCAATTCCATTCTACGGAATCGGTCTGACCATCAAGCTAATTGGTAAAAATCTGCGTTGCATAAACATATCCTCTCTTTGTAACAATACCTATGCCTATCTTAGTATAGTTGGGGTTCATTAAGTTAGCCCTATGTCCAGGTGATTTCATCCATCCTTTAACTAGCTTAATTGCAATCCGTGTGCTGTACCCATGGGCAGGATACTTAAAACAATTCTCGCCTACATAACCACTACCCGTAAGTTTTCGTACTTTGGCAGTTCTATGTTGGAACCCGGCATGATTACAAGTTCGATGTTTTGCCATATAAGAACTATGAGCTCTCGCTATTTTGTCCAGTGCATAATAAGTCTTCAATGGCTGCAGACCGTGTTTCCTCCTATAATGATTAATTATTTTGAGCTGTCGACTTCTCCTTCGTTCTCTCAAGCGGCTGAACTGGGTGCGTAGTATCCTTGGCCTACGGATTATAAGAAAGAATATTATGCCCGCAATTATGATCCAGAACCATAGCCAGTCCATTTATTCTCCCGCGTTATCGGTTTCATTCTAATGGGGGGGGGTGGCTTAACCGTCAAGAGGGGAATTGGGGGCAAAGCCCCCGAGGGTGGGAGGGTGGGAAGAAAGTTGATAAATAATCCCTTAATTATGCTAAAATAAGCGAAACGGAGTTTGATAAATGATTCCCATTAAACTAGCACTGCGCAATTTTATGTGCTACCGGGATAATGTGCCACCACTTCATTTTGATGGTATCCATATCGCCTGCATCAGTGGCAATAATGGCAATGGCAAATCGGCTTTAATTGATGCTATGACCTGGGCACTGTGGGGACGAACCAGGGCTAAGAGCGATGATGACCTCATTCACTCGGGGCAGACGGAATTGGAGGTAGAGTTTGAATTCGCTGTAACCGAGCAGCCGTATCGCATCTTACGCAAGCATTCTAAACCCAAGCGGCGAGGACGCTCAGGACAAACCATCCTGGAGTTCCAGATAGCCACCGGGGACGGATTCAGGTCAATTACTGGCGACAGTGTAACCCAGACCCAGCAGAAAATTAGAGATGTCCTACACATGGATTATGAAACCTTTAAGAACAGTGCCTATCTCCGCCAGGGTCATGCCGATGAGTTTACCCTCAAAAAGGCTACGGAAAGGAAAGAGGTTTTAGCTGATATTCTGGGGCTTTCCTTCTACGATGAACTTGAGGAACAGGCTAAAGACCTGGCTAAACAACAGGAAACAGAAAGGGCGCAACTTGAGAGCGCTATCAAAGATATCAACGATGAATTAGCCCAAAAGCCAATCTATGAGGCTGAGCTGGAACAAGCACAGACCGGGCTTACCCAAATAGAAAAAGTAATAACAGAGCAAGAATCCAGGCTCAATAGTCTCAGACAGAAAAAGGAGGTCCTGGAAAACAAGAAGCAGCAACTAACCCAGCTAGAGGAGCACATAACAGCCACTAAAAGAGAGCTGGAGCGCTGGGATGACCAGCTTGAGCAGCATCGCTCCCGGCTCAAAGAGTATGAAGAGATAATAGCCCAGCGTTCCACCATAGAAGAAGGCTATGCCCAATTAACCGAAGCCCGAAGACAAAGTGATGAACTAAACCAAAAGCTAGGGCTACTGGTTAAATTAAGAGACAGGAAGAGCCAGTTAGAGATGAGCATAGAGCGGGCACAGGCAGCCTTAATTACAGAACATAAATTAGCTCAAAGCAAAATCACCGAGCTAGAAGCCATCTCCCAGAAACTGCCCCAACTCAAAAATGAGCTACAGCAGGCGGAAGCTCAATGGCAGCAGTTGGCTGAACAGGAAAAGATGCTAAGCAGAAAAAAGCAAACCAGCCAAGAGCTAAGAATGCAGTTCAACTATCTAGAATCTAACAAAACCCGCCTAGAACGGGAAATAGAGGAAATACAGGAAAAGCTCAACCTGCTGTTAACTCAGGATGGGGCTACATGCCCCCTATGTGAAACTGAAGTGGGTAGAGATGGTTTAAGACGGATTGAAGCGAAATACGCGGCTGAGAGGGACAGCAAGGCTGACTCCCTAAAGTCAAATCAAGCTGAGCTAGCCGGCAAGAAAATAGAACTTGAGTCGCTGGAAAGCGAAATATCACAGCTAGAAGCAAAGCTAAATCAAGATAAAGCCTCGGCACAGAGCAAAGTCAGTGTCCTCGGCAAAGACATCAGAGAAGCCCAAGCGGCAGATAACCAGCTAAACGAGGAAGAGAAAGGACTGACCGAGATTGAACAGCACCTAGCCAAGAAGGATTTTGCCGCTATAGAGCAACAAGCGTTAGTCAAGCTTGAGGAGGAATTAGCCAAACTTGATTACGATTCCCAGCAGCATGAACAGGTCCGGCATTGGCTGACCGAATTACAACAATATGAAAGCCCCAAGCTAAAACTTGAACAAGCCGATAGGCTTATCAATCAAGAGAAAGAGTCTGTTCATAAAGCTGAGGAGGCTAGCCAAGAGCTGCGCCTGAGGGTAGAGGTTGATAATCAAAAAAGGCAAGACCTAAGTGAAGAACTCCAGGCACTCCCCCAGCTAATAGGTGATTTAACCCAGGCCGAAACTGATTACCAGGCGCTAGCCGCCCGACAAAAGCAAGCCCAGGAGCTAATGTGGAGCGTGAAGTCAAAACTGGAGCGCTGCTCTGAGCTGGAGATAAAAAGGAGGGAAAGGGGAAAGCTACTGGGTCAAGCATCAAGGGAGGAGAAAATCTATAGAGACCTAGCTCAAGCCTTTGGCAAAAAGGGGATACAAGCCTTACTCATTGAGATAGCACTTCCCGAAATTGAAGCCGAAGCCAATAGACTGCTGGGACGGATGACGGATAATAGAATGCATGTGAAAATTGAAACCCAGAGGGAAACAAAGAAGGGAGATGTTATTGAAACCTTGGATATCAATATTGCTGACGAGCTAGGAACACGAAATTATGAGATGTTCAGTGGTGGTGAAGCCTTTCGCATCGACTTTGCCGTTCGCATTGCTCTGTCCAAGCTATTAGCCAGACGAGCCGGGGCACCACTACCCACTCTAGTCATTGATGAAGGCTTTGGCACTCAAGATAGCACCGGCATAGAAAAGCTTAAAGAGGCGATAAACTCTATTCAGGACGACTTTGACAAGATACTAGTCATCACCCATATTGAGGAGCTTAGAGACGCCTTCCCCACCCGGATTGATGTTATCAAAACCGCTGAAGGCTCAACGCTTGAAGTGAGTTAACTTACAGACCCAGGTCGGCGGCAATCCCCTTCATTGCCCCCAGCCCCAGCTCGAGAAATTCGTCAAGCTCAAGCCCAATTTCAGTGCATTGAGAGATTTGCTCTCTATTTGCCCCAGCAGCAAAGCTCTTCTCCTTAAACTTCTTCCTCACCGACCTAGCCTCAACCCCAGCCAATTTTTTATCCGGGCGAACCAGGGCAACAGCAATTATTAAGCCAGTTAGCGGGTCAGCACAAAATAGGGCTTTGTCCAGCTTTGTCTCCAGGAGAATACCGTGGGCTGGGTTATGGCATAGTATGGCATGAGCTATAGCCTCACTAGCTCCTAGTTCCCTAGCCAGGTCAGCCCCCAGCTTACTATGGGTGTTCATATCTCCTCCGGTGAGCTCCATGTCTATATCATGTAGCAGCCCGGTAAGCCCCCACTCCTCCTCATCCTCGCCAAGGCGCCTGGCTAGAGCCAGCAGAATAGCCTCGGTAGCCAGCATGTGCTTGATTAGATTTTCATTCTCAATATTAGCCTTGATAGAGTCAAGTGCTTCTTCTCGAGTCACCTTCACCTCCTTTACTAACACGCGGTTTTAACAGCGACGCCAGTATAATACCTAAAATACCAACTGCAACGCAAATCAGGAAAGCTATCTGGTAACTACCAGTTATATCAAATATGTGACCGGCTATAAGGGGACCGATGCTGCCCCCAATGTGGGCACAGAAAATAGAAATACCAAAGATTACACCGTGTGAACCCAGCCCAAATAGTTCAGCCATCATTGGTGAAAACAACACTGTTAGACCCCCATAAGCAAAACCAAAGATAGCAGCAAACGAGTAAAGCACCCATACTTCCTCGGAGACTGCTAGCCAGAGAAAACCGGCTGCAAAAAGAGTAAAACAAATAATTACTGCCCATTTACCCCCGACCCTATCAGCAAAAACGCCCATTGCTAGCCTGCCAATGATACTGGCTCCACCAATAACAGCTAAAGTATTGGCCGCAGCTACCGCTGAAACTCCAAGCTTCACCGCATGGGCAGCAATATGAACCATCACAGTAAACACACAGAAAAGAAAACAGAAGCTCAACATACAAATTATCCAAAATTGCATGGTGTGAATTGCCTCTTTAAGAGAGAAATCCTCAGCATTCAGATTTAATCTCTGCTCTTCCGGATGGATCCCACCGTATGGCAACTGCCCAATCTGCCGTGGGTCACGCTTCATAAACTGCGCTGCTGAGATAATAAGTACTAAAGCTATGCCGCCTACTATAATATAGCTGGTGTGCCAGCCATAGGAAGAAACAAGCCTACTAGCCAGCGGCGGCACAATAATAGTACCTATACCTACACCAGTTAAAACAATACCGGTCATCGTCCCCCTTCTCTTGACAAACCACCTAGCTACTGTAGATAACAAGGGGACGATGCCAGCACTCATGCCAATAGCTATCATCACCCCATAGAACAGATATAGCTGCCAAATAGCACTGAGCTGCGACATCAACAAATAACCCAATCCTAGAAAGAAACCGCAGGTTGACAAAGCAATCCTGGGACCAAATTTATCATTTAGCCTTCCCGTGATAATGCTAATCAAACCAATTAGAATGGCGCATAGTGAGAAAGCGCCTGAGGTCATCGCCCTCGTCCAGCCAAACTCGGTTAACACTGGCTCAAAAAAGACGCCAAAAGAGTAGAATGTGCCGTCCAGTATTACCATGATAAACCAAGCAACTAAGACCACAAACCAGCCATAGAAAAGCCTTGGTTTCTCGCTTGCACTTAAATTCGAAACTTCCTGTTCAGGCAAAACAAACTCCTGCTACGATGTATTCAGCACGAAAAGACAATAGAGACCGGCTATATACCCCCATCAAATACCATTGAAATAGAGAGATGTTAGCCCAGCCAATAATCAACTGGTCAATGCATACTCAATATCTAACACCCGGCACAAATACTGACCAGTGGCTGAAGATTTCTCCCGAGCTATCTCCTCAGGTGTACCAGTGGCTACAATATAGCCACCCCGGTCACCAGCCCCAGGTCCGAGGTCAATGGTATGGTCGGCATTCTTAATCACATCCAGGTGATGCTCAATGACCACCACCGTATTAGCAGCATCAACCAGACGTTGCAGCACCCGTAGTAGAGCTGCCACATCCTCAAAGGAGAGACCAGTAGTCGGTTCATCAAGGATATAAAGTGTCCTGCCGGTAGACCGCCGCGATAGCTCAGTGGACAGCTTCACCCGCTGCGCCTCACCGCCGGAGAGGGTGGGCGCTGGCTGACCGAGACGAATATAGCCCAGCCCCACATCCCGCAATGTCTCCAGCTTACTCTTAACTCTGGGGAAATGCTCAAAGAAGGAAAGGGCTTGCTCCACAGTCATATCTAATACCTCAGCGATGTTCTTGCCCCTAAATCTAATCTCCAGAGCCTCACGGTTATAGCGTTTCCCCTTGCACACCTCACAGGGAACAGTTACATCAGGCAGGAACTGCATCTCAATCTGGATAAACCCCTCCCCACGGCAGGCTTCGCAGCGCCCACCCTTAACATTAAACGAGAACCGACCTGGAGCATAGCCTCTCATCCGAGCCTCAGGAACAGTGGCAAAGAGTTCACGGATAGGAGTAAAGGTTCCAGTATAGGTGGCTGGATTACTGCGAGGGGTGCGCCCAATAGGAGACTGGTCAATATTGACTACCTTATCAATATGCTCAACACCAATGATACCATCACAGTCGCCCGCCCTTTCTCTCGACCGATAGAAGAGCTGCGCCAGCTTCTTATACAAAATCTCATCAATAAGGGTGCTCTTACCACTGCCTGAAACCCCGGTGATACAAACAAACTTGCCCAGAGGAATATGGACATCTATATTCTTCAGGTTATTCTCTCTAGCCCCCTTTATTACTATCTCCTCGCCTGAGCCTAGGCGGCGCTTAGGGGGTAGAGGAATCTGCTTGGCACCACTGAGATACTGACCAGTTATTGATTCCTTGCAACTCATAATATCGGTTAGATTTCCTTCGGTTACAATCCAGCCCCCATGCTCCCCAGCCCCAGGTCCCATATCAATAATATGGTCAGCTGCCCTCATCATGGCTTCATCATGCTCAACAACCAGTATGGTATTACCCAGGTCCCTTAGCCGCTTCAGGGTCTCAATCAAACGGAAGTCGTCGGCTGGGTGCAGACCTATTGTCGGTTCATCACAGATATAAAGCACACCCATAAGCCCGCTGCCAATCTGGGTTGCCAGCCGAATGCGCTGTGCCTCACCAGCAGAAAGGGTAGCCGAGGGACGGTCAAGGGTAAGATAATCCAAGCCAACATCCTTGAGGAAGCCCAAGCGGGCTTGGATCTCTTTGAGAATTTGGCGAGCTATCATCTGCTCACGCTCAGTAAGTATGGCTTTCTTACCATCACCACCAATGGTAGCCATCCACTCCAATGCCTGAGTAACTGACATTGAGCTAACCTCAACAATATTTTTACCACTAATGGTCACAGCTAATGACTCTGGCTTAAGCCTCTTGCCCCGACAAACAGGACACGGTCGGGAGAGCATATAGCGTTCAATCTCAGCCCGCGAGTGCTCGGACTCTGTATCTCGGTAGAGTCGCTCCAGATATGTAATCACCCCCTCGTAGCCGGTAAAATATCCTCTGACCCGACCATAGCGATTTCGATACCTTACCATTTCCCCTTCTTCACCATAAAGTATAAGTTTAAGATGGCGTTCACTTAGCTCCTTAATTGGGGTATGAGTGGAAAAACCATAGCGTCGGGCTAGCACTTCCATCTCCCCGGCATGCCAGGAGAACCACCACCCAGGATGAATTGCCCCTTGAGCTATGGAGAGTTCCCTATTGGGGATAACCAGCTCAGGGTCTATCTCCAGCTTGACCCCTAAGCCAGTGCAAGCAGGACAGGCACCATGAGGTGAATTAAAGCTAAAGGTTCGAGGGGCAATCTCACCTAGGCTAATCCCACAGTGCACGCAGGCAAAGTGCTCCGAGAACAACAATTCCTCACCGTCAACAATAGACATCAGCACCACCCCAGCCCCAAGCTTGAGGGCAGTTTCCACCGAGTCAGCAATGCGACTCTGGCTCCCAGATTGCCCGATTACCAATCTGTCCACCACCACCTCGATAGAATGCTTTCTGTTCTTATCCAGTTGGAGTTCCTCAGACAGGTCATAGATATGCCCATCAACCCGAACCCTGACATACCCTGCCTTGCGCAAATCATCAAATACCCTTTGATACTCACCCTTACGGCTCCTTATCAGTGGCGCCAAAATCATAATGCGGCTACCACCGGGGATATTTTGAATAGCATCAACAATCTGCTGCACTGTCTGCACAGTTATCTCTCGCCCGCATTTGGGGCAATGTGGGTGTCCAACCCGGGCAAAAAGCAGCCTCAGGTAATCATAGGTCTCAGTTACGGTGCCCACTGTTGAGCGCGGATTCTTACTTGGACCCTTCTGGTCAATAGAGATGGCTGGGCTCAGCCCTTCAATATAATCAACCTCGGGCTTTTCCATCCTGCCCAGAAACTGGCGGGCATAGGCGGAAAGAGATTCCACATAGCGGCGCTGCCCCTCAGCATAGATGGTATCAAACGCCAATGAACTCTTACCTGAGCCGGAGACGCCGGTGATAACCACCAGCTTATCACGGGGGATAACTACATCTATATTTTTGAGATTATGCTCCCGAGCCCCTTTAACAACTATAGCGTCTAGCGGCATGCCCTTATAACCTTTCTATAGTCGAATTTTATTGTAGCACTAGACCTATAACACAACAAGGGCACAAAAGTTAGCGGCAGTAATAGTAGTAAGATTATTAAGCAGTTTGGGGGAGATATTAGTAATAGAGAAACTAGAGCCATCTGTCAAGCTCCATATTAAAGCACCAAGTTGGGTTACCATGCTCTTAAATAGGCATTATTCCAGAAGCTCCATGATATGCATCACCTTTACCGGCATTTTATTCCTGATGACACCGTCAAGCAGTTGAATCTCACAGCCAGGGCAGCTACTAACCACAATATCAGCCCCGGTAGCCTTAATGGCCTCCATCTTCTTGTCAGCAATCTTCTTAGACAGGTCGTAATAATATAGACTAAATGCCCCTGCCATGCCACAGCAACGGTCTGCATTTGGCATTTCGATGTATTCCACATCGGGTATTGACCTTATAATCTGCCTTGGCTGGCTGCTTATCTCTAGATGACGAACGAGATGACATGGGTCATGCCAGGTAACCTTCTTACCCCTAGCCTCAGCCGAAGGTTGGTAAGCTGATGCTGGCAGTTTTAGCACATCAACCAGGAATTGAGAGATATCTTTCACCTTGTCGCCAAACTTGGTATAAATCTCCTTTCTCTCCGGGGTATCGGCGAGAAACTTGGAGTAGTCCTTAAGTGATGAGGTACAGGTAGCACAGTCAGAAATAATATAATCCAGACCTTCAAATGCCCTGACATTGGTATCAGCCATCTTTCTGGCGGTGTCAAAATCGCCAGCCCCAAGAAATACCGGTGCTCCACAGCAGCCCTGCTCCTTGGGCACCACCACCTCCACCCCATTTCTATTTAGGAAATCAATTATATGTTTACCTAAGTCTGGCAAGACAAAGTCAGTCATACAGCCGGTAAAATAGCCCACCCTCACCTTGGTCTCAACACCGGCCGGCGGCTTATTCACCACTGGAACCATCTGCCTTAAAAACTTGGGGGCAATTTGAGGTATATTTCTACCCTTACCAAGAGCCGATAGAAAGAGGGATAAATGCCTGATTGTGCCCTCAGTCTTGGGCAGAAAGATGCCCTGAAACCAGGAAGCAAAGCGGACTACATTGCCAAAAAGCGTCCGCCGCGGCAGGAGCCACCGGTAAACAATATTATAGGGAAACTTTAATCCCCTAGCCTTGACCGCATCTGCCCTGGCAGCGACAATAACATTGGGAATGTTGGCTTTGGCTGGGCAATTAGCAGTGCAGGCCATGCATAGAGTACACTTATTAAGACGCTCAGCATACTCTTTGGTATAATCCAGCTCGCCAGCCAGCAATCCCCTTATCATCATATTTTTGCCCCTGGCAACAGACGATTCTATCCACTCCTCCTGATAAACCGGGCACCAGAAGGTGCAAAAGCCACACTTCATGCACTGGCTTAGGTCACCTTCAAACCTCTTTATCTGCTCATATCTGTCCTTGGTAGTTACTGCCATGTCATGCCCCTTCCTGTTCCCAAATCTTTCCCGGATTAAGGATATTGTTGGGGTCTAATATTGCCTTTATCTTTTTCATTATGTCAAGTGCTACCGGGTCCATAGCATCCTTTAGGAAGCGCTGCTTCTCCAAGCCAATGCCATGCTCTCCAGAAAGCACCCCGCCTAATTCCATTGCCGCTCTAAATATTTCTCCCATCGTTTCTTGGGCTCTGGCAAACTCCTCTTTATTCCTCATATCAGTAAATATAGCCGGGTGAAGGTTCCCATCCCCAGCATGACCCAGAAACTGGATGAAGAAACCAGTTTTCTTGGATATCTCGCCCAGCCTTCGTATGAACTCAGCAAGCCTATCGCGGGGCACGGCAACATCCTCAGCCATAACGGTGTGAGCGGCGCCAAAAACAGCGGCGAAGCCGGCACTTCTCATCTTCCAGAACACAGCCGCCTCATCGGCGTCCTTAGCCATCCTAGCCTCTTTAGCTCCACTCTTTTTCAGGATGTCAAGAATCTGCTGGGCATCAGCCTCTACCGCTGCCGATGAGCCATCGGTTTGCAACAGAAGTAGAGCATTGGCATCTATCGGCAGACCCATAGGCGTCTTTTCCTCAATCCGCCGGATAACAAAATTGTCAACGAACTCAATCTTTGCTGGCACTACCCCGCTAGCCAGAATATCAGATACCGCCTGACCACTCACCGCCATATCCTCAAAAACAGCCATCATCGTTTTACTTGCTGGCGGCATAGGCAGCAGTCTCAGGGTTATTCTGGTTATTACTCCCAGGGTCCCCTCCGAGCCGGTGAACAGCATTATCAGCTCATAGCCTGTCCGATTTTTAACCGTCACACCGCCAAGCTTCATAATATAGCCATCGGCTAAAACCACCTCCAGCCCGAGAAGATATTGCTTGGTTACACCATACTTCACGCAATAGGGACCACCAGCATTCTCAGCTACAGTACCACCCAAGGTGCAACCAAGGAAGCTTTGCGGGTCAGGGGGGTAAAATAGCCCCTGTTTAGCCAAGGCTATATTGAAATCCTGAAGCACTACGCCAGGCTCAACAATAGCCGTCAGGTTGGTCTTATTTATGTCCAAGATTTTGTTCATCTTGGCGGTGCATAATACAATCCCACCTTTTATCGGGATTGAGCCACCGCTTAAATTAGTGCCAGCGCCCCTTGGGGTAACCGGAATCCTATTCTCATTAGCCAGCTTCAGAATCTGAGACACCTGCTCAGCGGTCGTGGGCAGCACTACTACATCGGGCATATGAGCCCAAGTGGTTGTGCCGTCATAGGAATATGCAGTCAAGTCCTCCTTAGCAGTTAAAACAGCCTCCTTACCAACAATCTTCTGTAGTTGTGATATAAGCTTGGTTTCCAACATATTAGCCCCCTTTCTAATTAGTGGTAAACTTCGATTGAAGCAGCTTTTTCCTCGGCTAATAAAGCTGCACCCAAGGCAGCTACAATTTGCGGCTCTTCAGGAACCAGAAGGCTACGACCTAATCTTTCCTCTATGCTCCTGACAAGTCCGATATCCTTAGCCCCACCGCCCACTAGGGCGTAATCAGGCTCAATTCCCATCCTCTGCACCATTGTTTGGATTTTAGCGGCTAAAGTCCTATGAAGACCGGCCAAAATATCCTCCTTTGAGGTACCCTCAGCAATCCGGGATATCGCCTCTGATTCAGCGAATACTGCACAGCCAGTATTGAAGTCAACCCTGCTTTGAGATTTTAGGGATAGCTCACCGATGTCTTCCAGGTCGATGTGCAACACCCGAGCAATCACCTGCAGGAAACGTCCGCTCCCGGCAGCACATTTCTCACTTAGTAAAAAGGCAGTAACCCTCCCCCTTTCATCCACCTTAAATACCTTAGTGAATTGCCCACCAATATCAATCACAGTTCGGGCAGAGGGGAATAGATAAAATATACCCCTACCCTGACAGGATATATCGGTAACCACCTGATTGGAAAAGGAGACATTGGATGCACCATAACCGGTAGCTACCGTATAATCTATATCCTCAAAAGATAGGTTTGCTTTGGTTAAAGCTTTCCCTACTACCTCCTCAGCAGCGAGTTTATAATTCCCTCCCGAGGGCATTACATGGTATGATATAATTTCGCTTTTTGCCATTACTACCGCTTTAGAAAAAGCGGAACCTATATCAATCCCAGCAATATAAACCACTGCTATAGAGGTTGTCTAAGAACCTCACCCCCTTTATCCCCCTCTCCTTTTCAAGGAGAGGGGGAAGAGTTGATTGTGAAGGGGCTTCGCCCCTTCGGGCTACCCTTTTTGGATAACTTATATAGCTCTCTAATTTTTAACCGTAGCGCAAGGCTTTAGCCTCACCCGTGTTTTAGGATTATGTAAAAAAGGTAGCCTCCTGTAAGCGACGCTTGCTTCTGAGCAAGGGCATCCCGCTTTCAGTAGCCTGTTTGACAATATCCTCGCCCAACAGAGCGGCACCTATAGCTCCGGTAAGCAAAGGCTCGGGAGGTATCAACACCGAGTAACCTAATTTAGCTTCTAAAGCCTTGACCAAGCCTATATTCTTAGCCCCACCACCGGTTAGCGCTACTTCCCTCTCTATCTTCAAGCGCCCTACCATCCCGTATATCCTGCTGGCAATAGCCTCATGCAGACCAGCTATAATATCTGGCAATGGCACCCCATCCGATAGTTTAGCCACCACCTCCTGCGCGGAAAACACAGTGCAGGTACTGCTTATTCTCGCCACATTTTTGGCAGTTAATGAAAGCCTTCCCATGTCATCCAGCTTCACGCCAAGCCCCTCAGCCGCCACCTCAAGAAATCTGCCTGTTCCAGCGGCGCACTTATCATTCATGACAAAGTCCACCACCCGACCATTGCTCAGCTTAATCCCCTTACAGTCCTGACCACCAATATCAATCACTGTCCTCGCCTCAGGCAGAAGGTGACCAACTCCTCTGGCATGACAGGATATCTCAGTTATTTGCTTATCGGCAAAGGGGACATTAATTCGTCCATAGCCTGTAGCCACCACATAACTTATGTCATCAAAAAGTAGCTTTGCCTTAGCTAGGGCTTCCTCCATTACCCGATTAGCTAATTTCCTGTGCTCTGGGCCTGTAGGACCGATGACCGAGACAAGCATTGTCTGGTTCATAATCACTACCTTGGTCATTGTGGAACCGATGTCAACCCCGGCAAAATATTGGCTCAATGTAACTCCCACCCGCTACCGAAAAACATTCGCAATTAAAGCGCTACCAGCGAAGTAGCGCCTTAATTATATCATAACAGCTTTCTAAGAATTCACCCTCCCCTAAAATGTTAACAAAAAGGAACAAATGTCGCCCCTTTCTCTAAAAGGCATAGCTTTAGGGTATTATCTCTTCATCCTTTAAGTGAGTAATATCATCCCAGGTATAACCCAGCTCCAATAAAATCTCCTCAGTGTGCTGCCCAAACTCTGGGGGTTCCCTTCTTATTGAAGCAGGGGTTTCACTGAAGTCCCAAGGGAAACCAACCATCTTTGTCCTACCCAAAACTGGGTGGTCAAACCAGACAACATAGTTATTGGCTAAAGACTGGGGGTCATTAATCACCTCGGTGGACGTCTGGATAGGGGTATAAATCAGACCCTCCTTCTTAAAAATCCCAAACCATTCGTCTCTGGTCTTGGTGGCAAACTTCTCATCTATAATAGCTATAAGCTCTTTCCGATTCTCTCCCCTGGCTTCAATACTATTGAACCTGGGGTCATTCTCAAGCTCTGGCATACCCAGAGCCCGGCAGACATTAGGCCAATATCTATCTGGTTGAAGGTGAGCGATGATAAACCACTTGTCATCTTTGGCTCTATAGTGGTTATAGATTGGGTTACCTGCCTCAGCCCTAATCTCCCTGGGGAATTCCTGGCCCAGAATAGCAGGGGCGGCTAAAATAAGACTCTCCATACACATCAGGCTGCCCATTAGGGAAGTATCCACCACCTGCCCCTTTCCCGTCTTTTCTCTGGCATAGAGGGCAGCACATACCGCCCAGGCACAGACCATCCCCCCAAGTTCATCGCCAAGTCCGGGCAAGATTTGGGCTGGGGGGGTGCCTCGCTCACCGCAAGACATCATAAGTCCTGAGCGACCAATGCCGGTATAGTCAAAGGAAAGCTCATTAGCATCGGGACCCTTCCTCCCCCAACCAGAGGCTTGAGCATAAATAAGCCTTGGATTCCTAGCCAATAGCGCCTCGGGACCAATGCCCATCCTCTGTGGAGCCTCTATACTCATGTTATTCATAAAGACATCAGCGGTATCAATTAGCTTTAAAAACGCCTCCATCCCCTTCTCTTTTCTCAAATTCATAACAATACTTCTCTTATTACGGTTTTGATTCTCAAAGTAGTAATTTCGCCCCTTTAAGCCAACCTGAGTCCCGATAATCCTCATGAATCCTCTTGCCGGGTCTCCAGTTGGAGGTTCAACCTTAATTACATCAGCACCCATGTCCCCCAGCTTTGTTCCACAAACAGGTCCTTGCTGAAACATGGTTATCTCCACCACCCTAACCCCGTCTAAAGGTCCAGCCATTTTCTTGCCCTCCCTCTATCAAATTTAAGCCAGTTTAGTATAAGGCGCTAAAAGGAGGGGTGTCAAGGTAAAAAGCCCCAAGTCCGTTGACACATAGAAGGCTCCGCTGTAATATAGCCAACAGGGAACTGATGCTAGCCAAAGTAATAACCTGTGCTGTAGTTGGGCTGGAGGGGGTTATTGTCGAGGTTGAGGTAGATATTTCCCCCGGCTTACCCTCATTTACCATCGTCGGATTGCCTGATACCGCAGTCCAGGAAGCAAGGGAACGGGTGCGCGCCGCCATACGAAACTCCGGCTGTGCTTTCCCTATGAAGCGCATTGTGGTTAATCTGGCTCCCGCTCACCTCAAGAAGGCAGGTCCGGCTTATGATTTACCCATTGCTGTTGGCATCCTCCTCAGCTCAGAGCAAGTATCTGCCGATATTTCTCAAACCATCCTCCTTGGTGAACTGTCCCTGGATGGCAGCCTGCGCCATACCAATGGCATCCTGCCCATGGTCGCCCTGGCTCACCAGGAAAAGATATCCACCATTATTGTGCCTGACATCGATGCCAGAGAGGCGTCCTTAATAGAAGGCACCGAAATCATCCCTATTACCTCCCTATCTCAGTTGGTCAGCTATTTTCGGGGAGAAATACCAGCCCCTGAATATAAGCCTGAAGAAGCTGAGGAATATACCCCATCCACCTTGCTCATCACCGACCTGGCTTACATCAAGGGGCAAGAGCATGTCAAGCGAGCTCTGGAGGTGGCTGCCGCTGGCGGGCATAATGTGGTGATGATGGGACCTCCAGGCAGTGGTAAAACATTACTGGCTCGTTCTCTCCCCTCATTACTGCCGCCAATGACTACCGAGGAAGCCCTGGAGGTTACCAAGATATACAGTGTAACCGGTCTGCTGCCGGCAAACACCCCCCTGCTTAGACAGCGACCTTTCCGCTCCCCCCACTACACCATCTCTAATGCCGGGCTGGTGGGTGGCGGGCATTGGCCTAGACCGGGTGAAATAAGCCTCAGCCATCGGGGGGTGCTATTCCTTGATGAGCTTCCCGAATTTGGACATGCTGTGCTTGAGGTGTTGCGCCAGCCCCTGGAAGATAGGGTAATCACCATCAGCCGGGCTCAAGGGAGTGTAACCTTCCCGGCAAACTTTATGCTGGTGGGAGCTATGAACCCCTGCCCCTGCGGCTACTACGGAGACCCCTTTAAGCAGTGCACCTGCTCCCCCAGTCTGGTCTCCCGGTATCAGAAGCGTGTCAGCGGACCGTTCATTGACCGGGTTGACATCTTTGTTGAGGTGCCCCACATTGACTATGAGAAGCTGGCTGACGATAGACTGGGAGAAAAATCAGAGAAGGTTCAAGCCAGGATTGAGGCTGCCCGCTCCATACAGCGCAGGCGCTTTAAGGGAACAAATTTAGCCTGCAATGCTGAAATGGGACCAACCGAGGTAAGGGAGTTCTGCCAGGTAGAGGAATCAGCCCAGAGCCTGCTCAAGGCAGCAATGAAGCAACTCTACCTTTCCGCCCGTGCCTTCCACCGCATTCTCAAAATAGGTCGCACTATTGCCGACCTGGAAAATGCCGATATAATCAAAGCCCATCACATAGCAGAAGCCATCCAGTATAGACCAAGAACGCTAGTGTAGCTTCAAGGGTAGATTGAAGGGGCTTCGCCCCTTCAAAAACAACGTTCCCCCTCTCCTTTGAAGGAGAGGGGGATTAAGGGGGTAAGGTTGATAAAAAGTCTCAACCCCAAAACCAAAAGGCACCACCGGCAGCCACCAAAGCCAAGCCAACAGCCAGAGCTACCCAACCACCTATCTTTAATGACCCCACCCTGGGGCGCTCTGGCCAGTGCTCCAGAAACTCCCTGGCATCAGTACGACTAGCCAGGGAATCATAATAAGCCCCCTTCTCAATCTTGCCCCAGAAAATCAAAATTACGCCAAGGAGGATAAAAAAGCCACCTATGCCCATCATTATAAAACAATCGCTATGAGGCATGGTCAACCCCTCGGGTTTATTTAATCTCGGCAGTAGCACCAGCGGTTTCCAGTTTTTGTTTTACCGCCGTTGCCTCGTCTTTGCTAATCCCCTCCTTTATCGTCTGAGGAGCACTCTCCACGAAATCCTTTGCCTCTTTCAGCCCTAAGGTAGTTAGTTCCCTCACTGCTCTAATAACACTAATCTTATTAGCCCCTATCTCCTTGAGAATAACGTTGAACTCTGTTTTCTCTTCAGCCGCCGGAGCAGCTGCTTCAGCCGGTGCCGCCGTAGCTGCCGCCACCGGGGCAGAAGCACTAACACCAAACTCAGTCTCCAGAGCCTTAACCAACTCTGATAGCTCAAGCACAGTCATATTTTTTATAGTAGCCATTATCTCATCAATGGCTGTAGGCTTTTTCGCCTCTGCCTTGACACTGGGCTTTTTCGCCGTCTTTTTACTCTTCACTTCATCTTGTGTCATCTTATTCTCCCTCCAATTGTTGAATCCTTGCTTGTAGCACCCCTATAATCCCTCTCATAGGGGCGGTAAGCTGGCTGACCAGAGCCGAGATGGGACTCTGCATCCCACCTAAAACCCTGGCTAATAATATCTCCCTTGATGGTAATGTAGATAAGGTGATTACATCTTCTGAAGTAAGCAGCCTATCAGACAAAAAGCCTCCCTTTATACTCATACTCACCTTGGAAGCTTGAATGTAGTCGGCTAAGGCTCTAGCTGGCTCAGTTATATCACCATAGCCAAAAGCAATCGCCACTGGACCCTCAAAGAAGCTGGTCAGTTCTTCCTTACCTGCTCTCTCGGCAGCAAACCGAGCCAATGTATTCTTCACCACCTTATACTCAATATCCGATTCCTTCAACCTCCGACGCAGGTCAGTCATCTCATTGGCTGATAGCCCCCGATAATCGGTTAAAATACCAATGCTACATCGAGAAAAAACCCGTTGCAGGCTATCAATAATCTGCACCTTCTTTTCCCTATACATCCTTCTTACCCCTAACTAATAGTGTTAAATATTCTTCCCTAAAAAGCAAATCCTTGCACCTACCGTACAAGGACTTACCATTAAAGCCCTGTTTTTTCCTCGGCAGGCAGTTAATTAAGCCTTAATCAGCACCCGCTGTCTCAGGAAACCGCTAATCTATAAATTAAGGCTTCCCAAATACAGCCACTGTACAATTAAAGAAACCGCAAATACCTCCTATATTGTGAGTCAAACCAATATCTACTTTCTTTAGCTGCCTGGGACCAGCCTTACCTTGCAACTGATGGTAGATTTCATAGATCATCCTTAGCCCGCTGGCAGAAAGGGGGTGACCAAAGCACTTCAATCCACCATCGCTATTGACCGGCAGGTTGCCAGTTAGGGTAAAGCTACCAGCTTCAACATCCTCCGGACCCTTGCCCCTGGGACTAAAGCCCAAGTCCTCATAGGTTATAAGCTCGGTAATAGCAAAACAGTCATGAACCTCAGCGCAGTCTATCTCCTGGCGGGGATTGGTTATTTCTGCTTCCTTATAGGCGTTCCGGGCAGCAGCTACTGTCTCCGGGAAGTGAATAAAGTCATATTCAGGTTGGAGTATCGCTTGACCAGCGCCATTAGTCAGCGCTATTGCCTTCACCAAGATATAGTCCTTTCTCATACTTTTAGCTATCTCAGGGGTAGTAACAATGGCGGCGGCTGAGCCATCACTCACCCCACAGGCATCAAGTAATCCAAGGGGATGGGAAATTATGGGCGCATTCATTGCTTGTTCTACTGTTATCTCCCGGCGAAACTGAGCGTTGGGGGACATAGTGCCATTGTGGTGGTTCTTAACATCAATCATGGCAAAGATACGCTTAAGCTCCTCATACTTCCATCCATAGTGATACATATATCTAGTTGCCAGTTGAGCAAACTGGCTTGCTGGAGGCAAATCCCATTCCACCATGCTACGGTCAAATGGCTCCAAAATGTCCAGATTGAAACCGCCGCTGTGGTCTTTGCACTTTTCCACACCGACAGCTAGGGCAATATCACAAACCCCTGAGGCTACAGCGTAGCAAGCATTCCTGAAGGTATCCGTTCCCCCGGCACAGAAGTTCTCCACCCTACTAACAGGGATATACTCCAACTTTAGAGCGCTAGCCAACTGGGTGCCGGTAAAGCCCGTCTCACGGCTGCCATACCATGCCATCTGAATATCCTTGGGCTCAATCCCAGCGTCCTCAAAAGCCTCATAACAGGCGTCTACCACTAAATCCCTATGGTTTTTATCCCACAGTTCTCCAAACTGAGTGCAGCCCATACCAACTATAGCCACTCTATCCTTAATGCCTTTCATACGGTTACCTCCTGCTTATTCTACCACCTAAGTCCTTACTGGTATAGATTTCCAGAAATAATTGTGAATCCCGTCTTTCATCGGCAGTTTTCTGAAGCTCATTTCCACCGGTAAGCCACACCTAACCTGCTCAGGCTCTCGGTCGGTCATATAGCACTGCATCCTGCCCCCACCCTCAAAATCTATAGTGGTAGTAACTACCGGCTGGTCTAGGAGGGGGAAGGTTATATAGTCCATGGCAAAGGTAAATATGCTAGCCTTTTTATCCGATAGCCTATATGGTTCAAACTGGTCTTTAGCATGGCACTTGGTGCATACCCGTTGTGGAGGATATTGGACGGTCCCACAAGCCTTGCACTTAACCCCATGCAAGCGAATGTTGGCATCACGCTCCCTCCAAGCGGCTGGCGCTGACAAAAATGAGACAGTTTCCTTGCGCGGCTCTACCGGCAGAAGCCCCCGCCAGATAAGATACTGCTTATAGTCATCAACCACCTTTTTTGACGCCAGGTGCTCTTTCATGCCTCGTCTGCCCCTGATTTTCTCTATTTGCTCGGTTACCTGCAAGACAAAGGCATCACTGCCATTGCCATAGCTAGCTAGTAGGATGCGGTCACCAGCCTTAGCTTCTTCCAGCGCCGCTACCAATAACATTAAAGGGAAAGCAGTTCCTGTATTGCCCAGAACATCAAAAAGGGAAGGTTGAAGTTGGGTCTTAACATCAAAGCCCAAGCTCCTAGCCAAATCCATGCCCCTCCTGGCATTAGGGGTATAGAAGACAACCTTAGCGAAATCGCTCGGGCTAAAACCGAACTTCTTCATCAGTCCCGACACCGCTTCACGCACCACTTCCAAATAGCCACGGGTAGCAGCAAACCTATCCTCCCAGGAGCGAACAAAGGTGTCATCATCAGCCCGCCATACATCCAATATCTCGCTATAAACTGAGTAGCTGGCTTCAACGGTAACGGCAACATCACTATCCCCAATGAGGAGGGCGCCGGCACCATCACCAAAATTCTGCTCCAAGGCTGAGCCCGGTGTTCCCAGACGACAATCGGCGGCGGCTACCATCACCCTCTTAGCTGAGCCAGCCTTAACTGCATCTATAGCTGACCTAAGGGCAGCAGTCCCCGCTCGCAGGGAATGGGCAAAATCAGCGGTAATGATGTCTTGCCTGAGGTCAACCCCCATAGCCACAGTAGTCGCCCCCAGCTTCTCCTTATACGGGGAAGTGGTGGTGGCAAGGTATAGACCATCTACCGTCCCACGGTCTATCCCGTTTAAGCAATCATTAGCCGCAGCTACCGCCATAGTTATACTATCCTCATCAAAGCTACAAATAGCCCTCTCACCCCTGGCACCTTTAGCTATTGCTTCCCGACTTAACCTATATAAAGGCACATAAGCGCCGTATGAGGTAATACCAACCATGCTATCCTCCTATCTTTCTGCGCTCTCTTTTAGGTTCTTCGAAATTCATAGGCAATCCTATCGTCAGGCAATTTTACTGGGCTCACCATCAAACTCATGCCAAGCTCGATATCCTTCTCCTCAATATCCCGGCTTAAACGACCAAAGATTTGAATGCCATCACCAAACTCACCCAAAGCCAGAATATATGGGGCATCTGCCTCAAAACCGGCTGGACCGTAATTCACTACAGTATAACTACTCAGCTTGCCATTCCCCTTAATTTCAAACCACTCCATATCACTGAGCAGACACCTTGGGCAGTCCATCTTTGGTGGGAAG
This sequence comes from Dehalococcoidia bacterium, assembly GCA_030608005.1. GTDB lineage: Bacteria > Chloroflexota > Dehalococcoidia > Dehalococcoidales > BS750m-G39 > JAUWIX01. Next base: position 6,163 of record JAUWIX010000012.1, on the reverse strand, counting down.
TAACTAGCCCCACATTGGCGACACCTGGTTGCCATTACTTTACCCGCCTCCAGATAGGCTATAAAATCTGCCGCTTTTGCTTCCGCAGTAAAGCTAACCGTGCCAAAATTCTCAAAGCCCATTCAGCTACCTCCTCAGAATGGTTACATTGCCATATTGCCCGATGCCACCTATATTATGAACCAAGCCTATTTCCGCTCCCTTCACTTGAGCCTCAGTAGCCTGTTCTCTGAGCTGACGGACAACGGTTCTAATCTGTGAGCCTCCGGTAGCACCAATAGGATGACCTTTGGATAACAAACCTCCATCAACATTTACTGGCATCTTCCCATCCGCATAAGTCTGCTTCTCCTCTATCAACCTCACCCCCTCCCCAGGTTTGGCAAAGCCCAGGTCTTCATAAGCCAAAACCTCAGATATAGTAAAGCAATCGTGAACCTCAGCTACATCAATGTCCTGTGGTCCAATGCCAGCCATTCCATAAGCCTGCTTGGCTGCTTCCTGAGCACACCTCAAGCCGGTGAGCGATTCTCTTCCTGACATGGTCATGGTATCAGTTGCCGCACCCAGACCCATAATCCAGATTGGGATTTGGGTTATCCCTCTGGCTACATCTCCTCTAGCTACTATGACACAAGAAGAGCCATCAGCATTGGCGCAGCAATCAAACTTCTTCAGCGGACTAGTTATGACCTCTGAGTTCAAAATATCGTCCAAGCTCAACTCCTTGCGATAAGTAGCCTTGGGATTGGTAGCCCCATAGTGTGAATTCTTAACCCGCACCTTGGCTAACTGCTCCTCGGTAGTCCCATACTTAGCCATATGAGCCCGGGCATACATAGCATAGCCGGCAGGCATGGTTATGCCAAAGGGCGACTCCCAGATTATATCTCCTCCCCTCCCCATCCTCTCCGCAGCCTCGCGAGAGGTCAACTCTGACATCTTCTGAAAGCCGATTACAGCTATTATCCTATGAAGACCAGCTTTTATTAAAGACCAGGCTACTCTTAACCCAGTGCTACTGGAGGAACACACGCTCTCAACATAGAAACTCGGCTTGGGAGTTAACTGCAAATACTCCGATATTAAGCCTGCGGGTGAGCGTTGTTTATCATATTCTGGAGCAGAACAAATAATGGAGGCATCTATATCATTACCGGTAATATCTAGACCCTCCATCGCCTCCTTAAAAGCTTCAAAGCACAACTCCCTGATAGATACACCGCACTTACGAGAAAAAACACTTTGACCAACTCCCACAACAGCAACTTCTTCCATAAGGCATCCCCTTTCAACAGTATTAACTAGAGCTTAAAGATAAGGTTGGTTTAAGGTCAAGCCTTATACCAGTTCCCATAGTAGTAGTTAAAGAGGCGGTTCTAACATACTGACCCTTGGCACCGCTAGGTTTAGCCCTCACCACTGCCTCCACCACTGCTGCTAGGTTGCCCATCAACTTATCATCTTCAAAACTAACCTTACCCAAAGGAACATGAATGATAGCTGTCCTGTCCAGCCTAAATTCCACCCGCCCCTGGCGGGCTTCACCAATTACCCTGGGTAAGTCATTGGCAACCACCACTGTTCCTGACTTGGGATTAGGCATCAATCCCCTCCTCCCCAAGATTTTCCCCAGCCTGCTTACCTTGCCCATCATATCAGGGGTAGCAACAGCAGTATCAAAATCCAACCACCCACCCTCAATCTTCTTAATCAACTCATCGCCGCCAACGAAATCCGCACCGGCTGCCTCGGCAATTCTCACCGCCTCACCCTGAGCAAAAACCAAGACACGCACCTTCTTGCCCAGCCCATAGGGTAGGAGAGCAACACCACGCACCTGCTGATTGGCATCTCGGGGGTCAACACCCATCCGAAGGTGAAGCTCAACAGTCTCATCAAATCGGGTATAAGCTGTCTTCTTGGCTAACTCAATAGCTTCCCGAGGATGATAAGCCTTTGTCCTATCTAATAGTTTTACCGCCTCACGATATTTCTTGCCGTGTTTTGCCATAGTTATTCCAACTCAATCCCCATACTTCGGGCTGTGCCCTCAATAATTCGCTCCGCCTCTTCAATACTGGTAGCATTCAAATCCTTAGCCTTAAGTTGAGCTATCTGGCGAAGCTGAACTCGAGATAACTTACCCACTTTTTCATGACCAGAAGCACCGGAGCCCTTTTCTATGCCTAACGCCTTCTTCAGCAAATCAGTAGCTGGTGGTGTTTTGGTAATAAAGGTAAATGAGCCGTCAGTAAAGACAGTTATTTCGGCGGGGATAATAGAGCCAACCTGGTTGGAAGTACGCTCATTATACTCCTTACAAAAGGCCATAATATTAATCCCGTGCTGTCCCAAGGCAGGACCTACCGGTGGCGCAGGATTTGCCTTCCCGGCTGGAATCTGTAATTTAATCACTGCCTTAACCTTTTTAGCCACTTTGTCTCCTAGCTCAAAGCTTCTCCACCTGTAAGAAGTCAAGCTCCACCGGTGTTTCACGCCCAAAAAGGGAGAGAAGCACCTTGACCTTGCCCTTTTTCAGGTTTATATCATCCACTACTCCCACAAAATCAATAAAAGGACCATCAGTCACCCGCACACTCTGCCCCTTACGGAAACCAACCTTAACTTTGGGTGCTTCGGCTGCCATCTGTTTCAAAATCTGATTGACCTCCTCCTCCTGCAAAGGAATTGGCTTGCTTCCGCTACCAACAAAACCAGTGACACCAGGGGTATTACGCACTATATTCCAGCTCTGGTCGCTCATCCTCATCTGAACCAGGACGTAACCAGGCAATATCTTCTTACTCACATTACGCCTCTGTCCATTCTTAACCTCAATCTCCACCTCAGTAGGTATAATTATCTGTGAGATCTCATCTGCGCTATCCATGAACTTGATGCGCTGCTCTAAATTCTTCTTAACCCGCTCTTCATACCCGGAGTAGGTATGAATTACAAACCAACTTTTTTGATTCTCTCCCACCAATAACCTCATTCAGACGAAGATTGTTGGAAAAACACAGGGCTATCCCTTTCGGCTAACTGTTTCAGCTCAATCTGGAAACCAACCAAACTTCTATCTACCCAAAAAGAATTCACTGACGAGGTGAGTAAAACCATAATCAAAGGCTCCCAGAATTAGACCCACGGTAACGGCAACAATCAGCACCAGGAATGTCAAATAAGCTGCCTCTCGTTTGGTGAGCCAGACTACCTTCTTTAGCTCGGCTATAGTCTCACCAATAAATCTAAACCTCGAACGCTTGATTATAACACGGTGAGTCATCGAAGAAATCTCACATACCCCTCAGTTGCCTTCCACTATTTTATTTCCCTATGGAGGGTATAAGTGCGACAACGAGGGCAATACTTCCTAAGCTCTAACCGTTGGGGGTCATTCCTTCTATTCTTAGTAGTAGTATAAGTCCTCTCCCTGCAATCGGTGCAGGCAAGATGGATAATAACCCTGGCTTCAGCCTTTCTAGCCATCTCTACTCAATGATGCTGCTAAAGGTACCAGCACCTACTGTTTTACCCCCCTCCCGAATAGCAAAACGCAAACCTTTCTCCAAGGCTACAGGATAGAGAAGTCTTATTTTCATTCTTACATTATCACCGGGCATAACCATCTCCACCCCTTCTGGCAGCTCAGTGGTTCCGGTGACATCTGTGGTCCTAATATAAAATTGGGGCTTATATCCGCTAAAGAATGGGGTATGCCTACCCCCCTCCTCCTTACTCAAAATATATACCTCAGCCTCAGCGTAGACATGTGGCTTAATAGAGCCAGGGGCAGCTAATACCATACCCCGCTCTATCTCATCCCGCTCTATGCCCCGAAGCAAAACACCAACAGCATCTCCTGGCTCCGCATCATCTAAGGTCTTATGAAACATCTCCAGGCTGGTAGCCACCGTCTTACGCGTCTCCTTTAAGCCAACTATCTCAACCTCATCCCCAGGTCTAATGATACCCCTCTCAACCCTCCCCGTAGGCACAGTGCCTCGACCCTTGATACTAAAAACATCCTCTACCGGCATCAAAAAGGGCTGGTCTTTAGGTCGCACTGGGATAGGAATATAGCTATCTACAGCATCCAGCAATTTCCATACGCCACCACACCACTGGCACTCCCTCTTGCCGCAGCCGCACTCCCCAGCCTTGAGCCCGCTCACCCTTACCACCGGTATCTCATCTCCGGGGAAATTATACTTGGTCAGCAGCTCCCTTACCTCCATCTCCACCACATCCAGAAGCTCCTCATCCTCTACCAAATCTACTTTATTAAGGGCAACTACTATATAAGGAACCTCCACTTGGCGAGCCAACAAGACATGCTCTCTGGTCTGTGGCATAGGACCATCATCGGCAGCAACCACTAGGATGGCACCATCCATCTGGGCAGCCCCGGTTATCATGTTCTTGATAAAGTCAGCGTGTCCTGGACAATCAATATGGGCATAATGGCGGTTATCGGTCTCATATTCAACATGAGCAATAGCAATAGTCAGTCCCCGTGCCTTCTCTTCAGGGGCATTATCAATGCTATCAAAGGCGCGGTATTCAGTGGAACCTGCTGTTGATAACACCCTGGTCATCGCTGAGGTCAAAACTGTTTTCCCATGGTCAACATGACCGATAGTGCCCACATTGCAATGAGGCTTAGTCCGCTCAAATTTCTTCTTTGCCATTTTAACCCCCTTTACTTAAAGCCCACAACCAGATTCGAACTGGTGACCCCGTTCTTACCAAGAACGTGCTCTACCAACTGAGCTATGTGGGCATTACGTTTTCTACCGAACGCTAACACTTTTCTCTCCTTCCGTCAAGATGCCTACTAGACCACCGCTCATACCAATTACTCCCTTTTACTAAGACCGCCATTAACGGGATTATAGTCAAGACTATTAAGTACTTTACTAGAATAGAATTCTTAGACTGCTTTCGCAGCCAAGCGTGGTGGGCTGCCGCCCCCACCACGCGACAGCACGCTCTCGTTAACGCTACAGCTTCTCTTAACGGCTTAACCATAGTTAAATCCTTCACCTAACATCAAAACACCCTAGATTTTGATTACAGAGCTTCTCATCTGGACTCTAATTTCTATTAAGGGGGGCAGCTCGGGCTGGTTCCGCTGCCCCCCGGGGCTCCAGTGTAGTAACTACTTCTCCACGAGTCAAGGGACTAGTTCCTACGGACTCTCTTTGTTCGCCCTTGACCTAGTTACGCCATACCGGTATAAAAGGGTGCACCGCAAAAATACTCCTGTCTATCTGCTCCTGGTCATTGACAGCATAGATTGCTACCATTCCAAACTGACCTTTCAGACTCGCATCAGACCAGCGCATAAAACGCAGAATACTAAGCAAAGGAGCCTCTTTAGTCACCAACTCAGTGACCAGAGCACGCCTTATCGAGTGCCAGCCATATTCCCCTCGATCAGCCAGACCGAGCTTGCTAGCTATTCTCCGGAATACCAGGCTCATATAACTAACCTCAGCTCTCCTATAGCCTGCTAAATACGGCTTAATCTCCTCAGGCACCAGGTGAGTTGTCACCGGCCCACCTTTGACTGTCTCTACAGTCATCGTGCCGTCTATCGCACCTAAACAGCTTAGCTCTTTACGCCTCAGACCATACGTAGTCGCCAATGCTAGGTAAGCAAGCTCCCTGCTAGACAGAACTTCCTTGCCTCTCCTAATAATCTGGCAAACTTCCTCATAGCTAAAGGCTGGGCGGCTTATATCACTATCCCTCACCTTCGGCATAGCCAGGTGGGGAAACTCCCATCCTTGAACCTGAGCTAGAAGCTTTACCGGTCTCAACATCACAGCTATAGAATCTTCCTTAAAACCTTGCTGCCGTAACCAGCTTAAATACCGCACGACATCGCTCCTGTCATACTTACGCTTAGTTCCGCTACAAGCCTCAAACCTGTTCACCCAAGACAGCCACCGCTTAGCGGTCTCCACCTTCCTGCCCCGGGCTACCAAGTCCTCGAAAACAAGCTCACCGAGCACCGCCCCATTGTTACCAAGAACGTGCTCTACCAACTGAGCTATGTGGGCGCTAGAACATTATACCAGTTTTTATTGTATAGCGTCTAATCTACATCATATCATATTTAAGTGGAGGGGGCAGGATTCGAACCTGCGTAGCC
>JAUWIX010000008.1 GCA_030608005.1 Dehalococcoidia bacterium | reverse complement strand
TTGCATATTCCGCTGTAATATGCTTGAAAATATCGTATCCCATAATCGTTCCAAAGATGTGACGTACACGTGCACGCGTTTCAGCCTCATTACCATCCCTTTTAGCAACTTCTTCTATCATCTTTCGTGCATCTAGTATCGCTTTCCGAGTCTCTTTATCTAACTTTTGCCTAGCCATAGTTCATCCTCCTATGATTGTTCTGGTTTCTCGACCTTTTTAGAACTTTTTCCACTTACTTACTTTACTCCGAACTCATTTATCAAGGGTAGCTTGAAGGGGCTTCGCCCCCTTGTATTTCTGTCATTTGAATTTGTTTAGAATTTAGAAATTAGTATTTAGAATTTGCCTTTATACCCACCTTGTTCTTTTGCTTTGGCTCTTGGCTGAGCTGGGGCTGGGTAGGTGCTCATCCACCAATAATGACTCTACCAATTGCCAGAAGGTTTCTCTATCAGCCCCGGTTACCACCGCCTGCTCATGGGCTTCGCTTAACGCCACCGGATATCCCTGTCCCCGCCGGCACTGGTCTAAAACCAGACCGTGGGTTAAATTGAGCAGGTCCTCATCCGTTGCCACCCAGCGGGGAATCTCAACCCTGGCTATTTCATCATCCACCCTGAGGTAGAAGAAATAGACTTGATGCACTCCATAATGCTTCTGGACTATGGACGACTGACTGGTAAACAGGGCTGACCTTTCTCCCTGACCTAATATATTGGCAAATAGCTCCCTGTCCTGAACGCCAGCCACCGTATCGCAGTCTCTTGCCTTATTAGTCGGGCAGTAGCGGTCGCAATCAGGCACCTCATGAGGGCAGATGGCGACACGCAGGGCATTGACTACATCGGTGCTGCGGGGAAAGCTGATGTAGCTGGCAAGAGCAAGGCGCTTATCAGTATTAAGCTTCCTTATTTGCTCAAGAGAGCTTAGAAAGCCCTTATGTAGTAGTGCCTCAATGACAAACTCGGGGTAGACCTGTCCCGCCAGACCCCAGAGAATAAGCGAGCCGTCAAGCAGTGCCAAAGTTGAACTATCTGGTGGCGATTCTGCCGCCAGTTCAGCCAAACGGTGGCACTCGTCAACACTGCGCTTGATGCCCAAAAGGACGCCTTCTATTGGCTGCTCACGACCTTTAGCCCCATCGGGCGCAATAACCAGGTCTTCATCCCCAAAATAGAGCGATGGGAAACTATCAAGGAGAGCATTGGGCTGGGCACCGTAGCGAAGAATGACAGTGCCTATATTTATCAGGTAGCATCTGGTTGAGCGATGCCGGTCAACATCAATATGGGAGCCATCGGTGGCAATGACCGTGAACTCTAAGGGGAGGGGTGGTGCTTGGTAATGCTGGCTGAGTCCATCAACTAGACCAGCCACCAACCAGGTGGTCTTGCTGGAGGCGATTTTCCTGTTTAAACTATCCAGGTCGGTAGCCTTATTACTGAGAACATCCAGGGCATGGTGAAGACGCTTTCGCCTTTCCTCACCGCCAGCCTTTAGCCTGGCGACCATACTCCCAACCTGCGAAGCTACCTTGGTTAAATCTAGCGACACCCCGGTTACCTGACTACCTCAGTATATCCTTTACATATAAAGCCTAGAGGGCACAGCACGCCCTTTGATAATGGTTGGCTTTTCTTCGCCCAGGAAACCAGCCACAATTAGGTCGATGGCTTCGTCCTCGGTTAGCCCTCTGCTTCTCAAATAATTCAGGTTCTCTTCTGAAATTTTGCCCACTGATGCCTCGTGGGTAAGTGAGGCACCATTATTTCTATTTATCAGCTCTGGTATTGCGTTTATGCTTGAATCCTCGCCTAACAATATACCCATGCAGTCCAGATGTCCTGTCCCCGCCTCATTTCCCACCATCTTGGTATGGGAGATTATTTTGGACCCCTTGTCGCTAACCATCCTTATCCTGGTTATGGCGTTAGATTTCTCTCCATTTAAGAAAGTGGAGTCGTACATGTCAACCTCGCCACCCTTAGCCAGGACGACCACTTCAAAGTTTGCTGAAGAATACGACTCCAGAAAGGTGTTACTCTCCATTTTTAGTGTCTTTGGCACAGCCAAGCACTTGTAGGTATGGGATAACCTTGCCCCCTTCCCCATAAAGAAGTCTATACAGAAGTCAACGAAGTCTTCCTTCCCCCATTTGTGGAAGTGCCTCATTGTTAGCCCTGAGTTTTCCTTTAGGATAATCTTTGAGCGTCCTATATGGCTTCCATACAAATACCTTTTGGTGGCATTGCAGACGCCGTTTATCTCTGCTTCCACATTTTCCTCTATCACTACCAAATTTCTGGGATGCTGGGAAACCTGTGGCGAGCAGATGGATATGCGAGTGGTTAGGGGACGGGCAATTGATTGCTTCACCCAGATAAAATACCCTTCACCGGGTTCCTGCTCGAAATAATCCCTGGTCCATTCCAACTCATCATAGGCCTTACGGCTAGGCCAAATAATGACCCCTTCATAGCTGGATATCTGGCAAATTTCAGAGTCTAGCTGGAGATAGCGGGCACTCCTTACACTTCTCATATCCCCACTCCTTAATCGTGTCCCATGTTTTCCGCCAATCGTCTGAGGAGCCTATGATTTCTCCGCCCAGCATGACGTGAGCAGTATGAGGCTCAAGGAAACGGAGTATATCACCCCTGTGTGTAATCAAAAGGATGGATACGCCGTTGTTACACAGCTTATCTTTTATTACCGAGGTTAATTTCTCCAGGTTTTCTATATCCAACCCGGCGTCTAACTCATCAAAAATGACAAAACTGGGGTTTAAGCTAATCACTTGTATTATCTCTGAGAGCTTCCTTTCTCCTCCGGAAAAACCATTATTTATTTCCCTTCCCAAAAGTTCGGGGTTCATTGGAAATTCACTTACATCTACCCTTTGCTTGGAGATTCTTTCTAACAGTTTGGAGAGTTTTACCCCTTTAATCACTGGGGGATGCTGGAAGACCAAGGCTATTCCCAGCTTTGCCCTTTCTTCTATGGGTAAATCCCCCAGGTCCTTTCCTCTAAAACAAATTCCCCCCTCTGTAATCTGATAATTGGGGAATCCAGCTATGGTGTAAGCTAAAGTGGATTTTCCCGAAGCATTTGGACCGAACAAGGCATGGATTTCAGCCTCTCCAATCTCCAGGCTAACTCTCTTTAAGATATCTTTTCCCTCCACCTTCACCGAGACATTCTCTATTTGCAGCATAGAACCCACCTCTTGAGCATAACATCAGCATAGAAACACTCATCTTATAGTATAATTCATTGAAGTGGTGAACTCAAACGCCGTCTTGCCTACCAAGCATTGTATCTGGTATCATCAAACCAGCATCTCAGGGTGGAGCCACTATGAAAGTAGGCTATGTCTATGACCCCATCTATCTCAAGCATGATACCGGTCAGCATGTAGAGAATGCCAGAAGGCTGGAGGCAATTATCTCCCACCTGGAGCAGACCGGGCTCAGGCAACAGCTAACGCTGGTCAAACCCCGAGCCGCCTCCGTTGAAGAATTATCGCTGGTGCATCAAAGACAGTATATCTCGCATATCCAGGATGTAGCCCAGAAAGGTGGTGGCTGGCTTGACCCCGATACTGTAATGTCACCTGACTCCTATGAGGCTGCCCTCTATGCTGCTGGCGGCATTATCAGGGCAACGGAGGCGGTTATGGGTGGGGAGGTAGACAGCGCCTTTGCTGCGGTCAGACCTCCAGGTCACCATGCCACTCCCCGGCGAGCTATGGGCTTCTGCCTGTTTAATAATATAGCTATTGCCGCCCAGTATGCTCTGGCTAAATATAAGCTGGAACATATCCTAATCATTGACTTTGATGTGCATCATGGCAATGGAACTCAGGAAGCCTTTTATGATAGTCCTCAGGTGATGTATATATCCACTCATGAGTATCCCTTCTACCCGGGAACAGGCAGCGTTGAAGAAACTGGTAGCGGAGCCGCCGAGGGAGCCACCATTAATATACCGTTGCCCGCTGGCTGTGGGGATAGCGAATATCTACCGGTCTTTGAGCAAATTATCGTCCCCGCCGCCAAGCGGTTCCAACCCCAGCTTATCCTGGTCTCCGCTGGCTATGACCCCCACTGGGCTGATGGGCTCGCCCTGATGCAGGTGAGTGTCACCGGCTTTGGTCAAATGGTAAGGATTATCAAGAGATTAGCCGATGAACTGTGTGGCGGTCGGCTGGTCTTCAGCCTGGAAGGTGGCTACCATCTCACCGCTTTGCCCGCCTCAGTAAAAGCCACCTTTGATATCCTCTTGGGTAACAGCACTATAGACGACCCTCTGGGTCAATCACCACGCAGCTTTGAGGCACCGAGGATTGACCGTCTGATTAGCTCAATAAAGGAAATACACAACTTACCTTAAAGGCTCCTCTTACGCAGAATACAGGAAACGGAGCACTGCTCACACTCAATAGTGCATGGTTCAACATGAATAGTTATACTAGTATAATGCAGCCTATTTTCTATATCCTGCTCCAAATGGTCACACATCCGGTGAGCTTCTTCCACACTAGCATTCTTAGGCATAACCAGATGAAGGTCAATATATCGTTGGCTCCCTGCCTTGCGGGTACGCAGTTCATGAAAAGCAACCACCTCACCACTATGCTCCAAAATACATGACCTTATGACACCCTCTTCAAACTCAGGTAATTTTGTATCCATCAGGCCACCAAATGACTTCTTCATTGTAAGGTAGGCAGTTCTGGCAATTATTATGGCTACTAGCAGGGCAACGATGGGGTCAAGTATGCTAAGTCCGGTTAGCCTTACCAAAATTAGTCCAACTAAGACGGCACACGAACTCAGCACATCGGCAAACATGTCGCGAGCAATTGCTTCTAAAGCTAAAGAATCGGTAGAGCGGGCTACCCTCAATGCATACCAAGAAACAATTCCATTTATGGCTATTGCCGCCGCCGTTACATAGATGCCTATGGTTACTAGCTCTATGGTTCCGCCGACAATTAGCCTTTTTACTGCCTCATAGGCAATTGCGCCGGCGGCAATAAATATCAATCCGGCTATGACAACGCCAGCGATATTCTCCGCCTTGCCGTGACCGAAGGGGTGTCGCTCGTCGGGGGGTTTACCGGCAATCCTGATGCCAATGTAACCAATGATTACCCCGAACAGGTCAATAGCGCTATGGACGGCATCAGCCCTGATAGCAATACTTCCGGTAACGATGCTAGCCGCCACTTTCATGAGTATCAGCAAGCTGACAGCAAAGATAGACAGTTTAGTAGTGTTCTCTTTAGTGGCTAACACAATTTATACCCCTTTGGCTTTGGGTAGAGGCAGCCACTGAATGAACTTACCCCACTCTCTCCTCTCCCAGACTATTAGTAGGGTGGGGGCAATACACAGTGAGCTATAGGTCCCGGCAACGATACCGATGAGCAGAACTATGGCGAAGTTCTGAATTGATGCCCCAACAAATAGTAGTAAGGCTAATACCACAAATGTGGTGGTCAGGCTGGTATTCAATGAGCGGCTTAGGGTCTCAACCAGGCTGTTATTAACCATAACCTCAAAATCGGGACTTATGCCCTTTCTCAAATTCTCGCGTATTCTATCAAAAACAACTACGGTGTTATTAATGCTGTAACCGATAACGGCTAAAACACCGGTGATAAACATCAAGTTTATTTCCCAGCCCAATATAGCACCAAGGATGGAGAAAATCCCCAATACCACCAGCACATCATGTACCAGAGCTATTATGGCACAGATACCATAATGGAAAGGTTTGGGCATGCGGCGAAATGCCCAGGTAATATAAAGCAATATACCAACTGCAGCCACAGCCACAGCAATAGCTGCATTATGGGCTGTCTCCGCAGCCACCATAGGTGAGACCGAGTAGAACTCCCTCTCGGTGGCAGAACCAAATCTAGTAATTAGGGCACTCTCCAGGGCTGTCTTATCTTCCCCGGTTAGTTCGCGGGTACGGATAAGGAAATCGCCCTCTCCGGTGCGTTGAATAATAACATTGGTATAGCCCAAATTGACCAATTCTTGCTTTAGTTCACTCTGGGCTACCTCCTGCTCAAAGCTCACCGTCAGCATGGAGCCGCTACTGAATTCAATCCCCGGCTTGAGACCGAAAACCACCAAAGAAATAATGCCAATCAGGATGAGCACTTCCGAGATAAGAAAGAACAAGAACCTTTTACCGGTAATATCAAACATCATTTCCTTCCTGAGTATGGGCTGAATAGCTGGGTCTTCTTGGCTAGAGGAGTACCCACGAATAGGCGCAGCAAGGTGCGAGTAACTACAATGGCGGTAAACATGCTTACTGCCACGCCAATAAACAGGGTCAGGGCGAAGCCCATCACCGGGGCACTGGCGACAATGCTGCTGCCCAACCAATAGAGAATGCCACAGACAATAAAGGTGGTTACATTGCTGTCCCTGATAGCCGTCCAGGCACGGTTGAAGCCAGCCTCAATAGCGGCGCCTAAGGTTCGTCCTGTCCTAAATTCCTCCTTCATCCGCTCAAAGATAAGCACATTGGCATCCACCGCCATACCGATGGATAGGACAAAGCCCCCGATTCCAGCTAGGGTCAGGGTGACCGGAATCAACTTGAATATCGCCAGAACCAGTGCCCCATAAAAAATCAAAGCCAGGCTGGCGAGAACCCCGGGCAGGCGGTAGTAAATAATCATAAATAGCATAACCAGTATTATGCCGATTGCTCCTGCCTTAAGGCTCATGTCAATGAAATCAGCTCCCAGTAGAGGTGATACCGTTTGGTCATAGAGTATTTCAAGAGACACAGGTAGGCGGCCCGCATTTAACTGTTTAGATAAACTAGTAGCCTCATTCAGGCTTAATCCTTCAATCTGCCCCCTGTCTTTAATAGTGCTGCGGACAATAGGGGCAATGGGTTTGTCATCCTCTCCCAGTAGCGGTTCATCGCCTTCAAATATACCCAGAGGCTTATCTATCAGGCGACTGGTAATTGCTTCAGATAGTTTGCTCCCTTCTTCATCCCATTCGAAAATCAGTAACAGTCCACCCAGGTTATCCCGGTCTACATAGGTATTTTCTTTGAAATACCTGCTGGTTAGCGCCTTTTCCTCGCCGTCAATCACTGCCGTAGCTGGTTTCCATCTACCCAGTTCGTTTTCCCATTTCGCTTCTTCTTCATCGGCTGCCAGTTCTCCAAACTCTAATATCGCCACCCGTGACAGCCTCTCCTTTTCTTTATCAGTGATGCTGAGCCCAGGCAATTCAATCAGTATGCGGTCCTCACCTTGCTTCTGGATAACCGGCTCAGTTACTCCTAGGGGGTTGATTCGGTTACTCATAACCTCCATCACCCCCTCCATAATACTAGCTTCCTCACCCGGCTCAACCTCAGACAAATCAGCCTTATAAACCATGTGAATGCCGCCCTGCAAATCCAGCCCCAGCCGCATTTCCTGCCTACCAAACAGAGGGTAGATTAGGGCACAAATGGCAGAGGCAAAGAGGGCTAGTATTACTATAAAAACCAGCGTATTTCTTCTAACCATAGATTAAATCCTAAATCCGAAACACTAAATCCTAAATAATTCCTAATCTCCAAACTCAAAACAGTTTTGGTCATTTAGGTTTTTATTTATTTGCTCTTGTTTATAGTTTAGAAATTAGTATTTAGAATTTGCCTGTATCCCATATAGCCTCTTACGAATGTAAGATAGAGCCTCCTCTCTGGTAGCCACCTCACCTGATGCTTGTGCCTCACGCACCGCCTCCAGAAGTTGTCCAATCTTGGGTCCTGGGCTTAAGCCAAAGATATTGATTAAATCGTGCCCATCAACCAGTTTAGGTGGAACAACTAGCTTCTCCTGCTCAAAATGCTGGGCTAACACATACTCCACCATTTGGGCATGCTCCTGCCATTGAGCCAGATTTAGCTGTGGTCCCCTGGTGGCTAAGTGGTCAGCCAGGCTTAAGAATAGTATATCAATGCCAGCCTCCCCAGTGTCACGAAAGTAACGGTAAATAGCCCGATGGGTGGGAAGTTCATTATGACTCATCTGCCCCGGTCTGAGGTGCTCCCCGACCATAACTTCCACCAGCTTTACCTCTTTGCTACTAAATCTCAACCTTCCCAGAATATCGACCGCCATAGCCGCCCCTAGCTTAGCGTGCCCTAGAAAATGCGTCCGACCATCTTCACCAATAGCTTTAGTCTGAGGTTTAGCCACATCATGAAGCAGCGCCGCCAGCTTGAGCAGCGACCTCCTGGTGCTACCGCTACTGACCTCCTGGGCGAAGTGCTGAGCCAGCGCCTCTGACCATGGAGCAATAGCCAAGACCTCATCATTGGTATATTCCCAGCTTCCCTTATGAAGAAGAAAATCAACGGCAATCACAGTCTCTATGGAATGGTCAAAAACATCCCAGAAGTGTTCCTTAGGTTGCTTGACCCCCTTTGTCTGAGCCAGCTCGGGAATGATAGCCGTGACTAATCCCAAGTCATCAAGGTAGGGCAAAAATCGCTCGGATTGAGGGGCAGCCAGAAGCCGGAGTAGCTCCTCCCTTAGTCGCTCCCCAGCTACATCAGCTATAAGGTGACAGTTGTGGCGAACCAGAGTCTCGGTCTGGCTATCAAGACCGAAGCCAAGCTCAGCAGCCAAACGCACCGCCCGCAGTAAGCGTGCCGCATCCGATTCAAAAGCTGTCTCAGAGACAGTCCGAATCACGCCCTGTTGAAGGTCAGCCCAACCATTGAACGGGTCTATGAGATGAACATTGGCATAATCCTTGGTCAACTCCTCAAGGTCAACTGCTATGGCGTCTATGGTGAAATCGCGCTGTGCTAGGTCCTGCTCAATGCTACCCTGAAATGTGGAGAAATCCAGCTCCCACCGACCTCCAGACGGTGCTCCCTTATCAACCACAACTACCCTGCTCACTCTGTTCGCCTTATCTAGCAGGACAAACTTACCACCGAGAGCATTAGCTACCTCAGGGGCTATCTCTACCGCATCGGCGGCTACAGCAATATCAATATCAGCCGTATCTCTCCCCAGTAGGACATCACGCACAAATCCACCCACAAGATATGACTTTATATCCTGCTCAGTGAGAAAATTGCTTACCGTGGTCAATAATGATGAAGCTCTAGGCTCAATAGGTAACTTCAAATCTTACTCACCCAATAACACTCTAGGGTTACACTATACTACCAGTTTGCCCAGTTATCAAGTGGGGATTCAATAAGAGGTTGCCAAGAGAGGCTCTTTTTCGGGAAAAGCTTCAATAAAGGCTAATTAGCCATTGTTGGGGGTGAATATTGCTCAAAGGTGCTGTTAACGGCTTCCCTTGGTCATGCTCGTGGCAATGCTCTTTAAGATACTGAGGATTCCGATGACGGCGCGCTGCACCTCAATAGGCTCCTGTGCTAGCATCCTAGCCGCAAAGGGGTCCAATTCCCTACCGCCATAGTGAGGATGACCCTCACCTATGCCGGAGGGATGTGGGGACAGATAGCCGGCCAGAGTAAAAATCTCATCCTCCTCAAAGCCCAAAGGGCTGGCGATTTTTCGCAGAACCGAGCCTGAAGGGAAACGCTCTCCTCTCTCAATGCGACCCAGGTGTGATGAAGATACACCTGACATAGCACTGAGCTCGCGCAGTGTCAGCCGCAGCGCAACTCTCCCCTGCCTAACTATTTCGCCTAAGTTAATGTTTCTATCCTGCTCCATAATAACTAAATTATAATTCGCCAAATGGCAAATGTCAATACTTTCAGAACTAAGCTTGGCGTACCGAGATTAATTGCTCATAAAAAAGGCATTCAATCTTGACTAAAAACTCAAACAAAGGGGAAAATAAATAGGGGGGGCTTGACAATAGGCGAATTTAGGGCTATAATATTGCCAATTGGCGTATAAGGGGAATTATGATACTGAAAACAAGGGTTTTTGATTTATACATTAGGAACTATAGGAACCTATCTGAGCTAGCCTACGCTATGGAAATATCAGTAAGCCAGGTTTACCGGGTACTTGAAGGCAAACGCAACATCAATCGAAAATTCATTATCGGGGCGATAAAAGCCTTTCCCGGATGCAAATTTGACGACCTTTTTTATTTTGTCCCGGAGGTGCCAGTTGGCACTAAAATTCAAGGTTCAGCAGGTGGGGAGAAGCAGGAGAGCCGGTGAATTAGCTTTGGAAGCAAATCGGCGAAAGACCGCTTAAAGCTGAGCTATCTCAGGTTCAATCTTGTGTAGCTTGTCCATGCTTTCCAGGTGGTCTATATAGAGCACCCCATTTAGATGGTCTATCTCATGCTCCAGTGCTTGAGCCAGGAGTTCCTCTGCCTTGATTCGTATCTCCTTCCCGCTTGGGTCGCGCCCCTTGACCCTGACCGATTGGGCACGTTTAATCTCCCCAAAATACCCTGGAACACTCAGGCAGCCCTCGGTTACCGAGCGTTCGCCCGTCCGCCGCACTATCTCGGGGTTAATCAGGGCTATATCTTCCTCCCCCGGCATGCCGATAACAATCACCCGCAACAGGGTACCCACCTGCGGGGCGGCTAACCCTACCCGCCCGGGAGCAGAGTGCATTGTCTCTAGCATATTGCCTATCAGCCTCTGGATTGAGCCATCAATAAGCCTGACCCGTTTTGACTTCTGTCTCAATACCGGGTCAGGAACAACGCGAACAGGGAAAACTGCCATCTTAGCCCTCAGAAATTTATCTGGTTACAGTTTACCTAAACCAGACCTACCGGGTCAATATCCACTGTCCAGCCCTGAGGAAAAGGTATCGGGGAGAGAAAGGCAGACAGCTCTGAGCCACGAAGTATAAGCTGCCACCGAAACCTGCCCCGTAGCCTGTGAATATATGCCGGGGCTGGTCCAATCGGCTCGATGTCAGCTATCCCTTGCGAGCCTATTTCATTGAGAAGAAGGCGCTTCATTCTTTCTGCCTCCCGCTGGCAGAGGGCATCGTTAGTATGGCTATAAACCAGGCTTGCCAGCCGAGTGAAGGGGGGATTGTGAAGCTGGCGCCGATAGTCAATCTCCTGGTCATAGAATGAGGCATAGTCGTGTTTGGCTGCTGCCCGAATGGTATAGTGCTCGGGGGCATAGGTCTGAATAATAACCTGTCCTCCCAAGACGCCCCGCCCCGCCCTCCCCGCCACCTGAGACAGCAACTGGAAGGTTCTTTCCCCAGCCCGGAAGTCGGGCAGATTTAAAGCAATATCAGCGCTAACTACCCCCACCAGGGTAACCAGGGGTAAATCCAATCCCTTGGCAATCATCTGGGTGCCAATAAGAATATCAGCCTGGTGAGCACGGAACTTGCCTAATATTTCACCGTGTGAATGCTTCCCTCTGGTAACATCACTATCCCAGCGTAGTAGCCTGGCTTGGGGGAAACTGTACCCCACCTCTTGCTCTAACTTCTGGGTACCAATGCCCAAAAATTTTATCCTGCGGCTCAAGCATCGAGGGCAAATCGGAGGAACTGGCATCCTGTAGTTGCATTGGTGGCAGACCAAGACATCCTCGGCCAGATGATGGGTGAGGGGAACCTCGCAACGCCTGCAGCGGAGGACAAAGCCACAACTGCGACATTGGATAAAGGTAGCTCCCCCCCGGCGATTGAGAAACAGGATGACCTGCTCCCCGTTTGCCACCGCTTTGCTCATGGCCTGTGACAGAGAGCGGCTGAAAGGGCTTCTGTTCCCTGCCTTGAGCTCCTCCCTTAAATCTACCACCTCAACCAGTGGCATTGGCGAGCCGTCACGAGGAGTAACCCGCCCTGGAAGCTGAAGTAGGCGATAGCCCCCCCTTTGAGCATGGTAAAAGGTCTCCACATCTGGGGTAGCACTGCCTAGAATGACAACGGCGCCGGTTAGCTCAGCCAATTTTATCGCCACATCACGGGTGTGGTAGCGGGGCGACTTATCATGCTGTTTATAGCTCCATTCCTGCTCCTCATCAATAACGATGAGACCAAGGTCAGGTTGAGGGGCAAAAATAGCACTCCTGGAGCCGATAACGACATCAAATTCCCCGTCTCTTATTCGCTGCCACTCGTCGAACTGCTCACCCAGGGAGAGTTTGGAATGAAGCACAGCTACCTTATGGGGGAAGCGAGAGGCAAATCGCTCTATAGTTTGGGGGGTGAGGGCAATCTCTGGAACCAAAACAATGCCTCGCTTCCCCAGTTTTATCACCTCAGCTAGGGTTTGAAGGTAGACCTCTGTCTTGCCGCTCCCGGTAACCCCATGAAGGAGAAAGACGGGTGGCGAGGTATTGCTCTTAGCTCCTCCCTTTGGCAGACTAGATTTAATAGCCTCGAGAGCTGATTTTTGGGCTGGGGTAAGGGTGAGGGGATGGGTAGGGGCAATGCCCTGATAGGAAATCGGTTCCCGTTTTATTTCAACCTGCTTGATGGAGACTAAACCCTTGCTTACCACCGCCTTAACCACTGATGAGGAGCAGTTAACCCTTCTTCTGGCTTCAGAAAGAGACACTGGTTGAGTTTGTTGAGACAGATATTCCAGAAGGCGAGCTTGCTTGCTCGCCTGGCTGCGCTCACGAAGCCTGACTGCTTCTTGCTGAGCTTCACTAGCTGCCGCTTCCAGACACAGGTAAGACACCTTCTTTGGTCTTACCTTAATCTTCTCCAGCTCATGACTCTTAACTACCAGACCTTGATTGACCAGTTGGGAGGTAGTAAGCCTAGCCTGCCTGGTGCCTAACGCCTTCTCAAGCTGTTTTAAACTGACCTTGCCTTGCCTCTGGACCAGGTTTAGAACCTGCCTTTGTTCCCTGGTAAGAGCTAATGTTTCTGCTTCACGCGGGGTTGGGGGGGTGGAGATGAAGGTGACCGTCTTGCGCTCAAAGCCCGGTGGTAACATTAAAGCTACAGCATCAAAAAGGGGTGATAGATAGTGTTCGCTGAGCCAGCGAGCTAACGACACATGGGGTGGGGATAACAGGGGGCGGGGCTCAATAACACCAGCTATTTCCTTGGTTTCTTCCACCGAGGGGTAATGGCTTAGCTCTAAAACGATGCCCTGGAGCAGCTTGTCGCCAAAAGGAACCCATACTGCCTGCCCCACATTAATACCCAGACCGAGGGGTATAGCATAGCTAAACGCCCTGCGCTGTGCTCCTGGCGAGTTGACACTAACCTCAGCATACCTCATCCCGTACTCCACCGAGGTAGCCTTACCCTAATCTTTTTCCCGCTTTTCCTTGGTCCGAGATGCCTTACTACCGAGTCCACGCAGGTAATAAAGCTTGGCTCGGCGCACCTTTCCATGCCGCACTACCTCTACCTTTTCCACCAGTGGTGAGGAAAAAGGAAAGGTATGCTCAACGCCTACGCCATGGGTAATGTGCCTTATGGTGAAGTTTCCGCCATCAGCACCACGGCGGACCCTAATTACTACCCCCTGAAATAACTGGGTGCGTTCCCTCCCCCTTTCCACAATCTTGGCATTCACCTTTACTGTGTCACCAGGGGCAAGAGCAGGGATATTGGGATTTGGTTTGTTAGTAAATAACGTAGTAATATCCATACTAAGATTGCCTCAATTTCTGTACTAATCCTTTCTCCTCTGAGCTTAGCTTGGCTTTGTCCAATAGCTCTGGACGACGCTCCAAGGTGCGCAGAATAACCTGCTCACGGCGCCAGTCGGCAATTTGGGCATGGTTTCCCGAAAGTAAAACCTCGGGCACTGACCATCCCCGATATATAGCGGGGCGGGTATATTGGGGGTACTCCAGCAGCCCAGCGACATGAGAATCATCCAGCGGCGATGCCGCTGAACCAAGAACCCCCGGTAGTAACCTGACTACGGCATCTATTACTACCATAGCTGCCAGCTCACCACCACTGAGCACATAATCTCCAATACTGAGCTCATCAGTAGCCAGGTGCTCTCTTACCCGCTCATCAACCCCCTCATAGTGACCACAGATAAGAATGAGATGGCTATACTGGGATAGCTCTTGGGCAACTTGTTGAGAGAAGAGGCGACCCTGTGGGGTAAGCAGAATAATGGGCACAGTAGCTGACTCCCCTTTTATTGACTCCACCGCTTCAAAAATGGGTTCGGGCTTGAGTACCATGCCGGCACCACCACCATAAGGATAGTCATCAACGGAGTGGTGTTTATCGTGGGTATAGTCCCGGATATTATGAATGCCGACGCTGACCAGCTTCTGGTCTATAGCCCTTTTGAAAATGCCAGAGCCGAACATACCTTGAAACATCTCAGGGAATAGAGTCAAAATATCAATATGCACCTAACTAATCCTTCCCACTGCCTGGAGCTATGTGCTCAGTTACCTCTCCTTTGATAATCTCCACAGCATGAGGAATGGCAGGCAAAATTACCTCAAGGCACTCTCGAACTGCCTTGGGGCTACCTGGCAGGTTAATGATAAGGCACTTTCTCCTGACACCAGCCACCGCCCGACTCAGCAGGGACAAAGGTGTTTTGCTGAAAGTTCGGGCTCTCATCATTTCAGCGAAGCCAGGCACAATCTTATCCACTATAGAAATGGTGGCTTCAGGGGTAACATCGCGTGGACCCAATCCTGTGCCCCCTGTAGTTAGAATAATATCCACACCGCCTTCGTCTGCCCACTCAGCAAGCTTGCTGGCAATAATATCCACCTCATCAGGAATGACCTCATACTTAACCACACGACTATTTAGCAGAGATAAGCTATCCCGAATTGCCTTGCCGCTCTCATCAGAGCGCTTCCCATGCCACACCCCATCGCTGATGGTAACGATGCCTAGATTGAGCATAATACCACCCCCACATCAGATTGTATTTTACCATTATATAGGGCAGATAGCAAAATCAGCCAATTTGGACAATTTAGCCCCAAAAGGGCTTGACAAAGGGGGGTATATGTGCTGTAGAATGGTGGGAAGTGGGAGATTGTGGTAAAATAGGGTGTAATTAGAGTTAAACATGTTCTTTGGTGAATTTGAATACAAGATTGACGAGAAGGGCAGAGTGCCTATCCCGCCTAAGTTCAGGAAAGAGCTAAAGGGGGGAGTGGTATTGGTACCAGGGATAGAGAAGTGCATCGCTGCCTACCCACTACCTGTGTGGAAAAGGCTGGCTGATACCTTCACCAGCGGTCCAATCACACCCAGTAAATTGAGAAGGCTAAATCGGGCCCTTTTTGCTACTGCCTTTAGCATCAAGATAGATGGGCAGGGAAGAATAGCCCTACCTATTTCATTAAAGCAATATGCTGAGATTGTAGATGAGGTAATTATAGCTGGAGCCAACAATTATCTTGAACTGTGGAATAAAGTGCGCTGGGAAGAAGAAAAGGCTATTAGCCAAGAGCAAGCCTGGCAGATTATAGAGAGCCTGGAGAGGCATCAATGAATCTAACCATGTCAGTACCCACTCATACCCCGGTATTACTGGCAGAGACCATTGAGGCGCTAGCAGTTCAGCCTGGAGGTCGCTATATTGACTGCACCATTGGGGCTGGGGGTCATGGTATTGCCATTTTATACCACAGCTCACCTGGCGGACAGTTACTGGGCATTGATGCTGACCCTGAAGCTATAAAAGTAGCCAAGGCAAGGCTTGAAGCCTACAGCAGCTCAACCCTTTTAATTAACGAAAACTTCGCTAATCTTAAGGCAATCTGTATTAAATATAACTTTCTCCCCGTGCATGGTATCTTGTTTGACCTGGGGCTCTCCTCCCTTCAGGTCAATGGGGGTGGTCGTGGTTTCAGCTTTCAGCATGATGCCCCTCTAGACATGCGCTTGAGCCCCAGTCAGGAGGTTACTGCTGCTGATATTGTTAACATCTCCTCAGAGGCTGAACTGGCTGGGCTAATAAGAACATTTGGCGAGGAAAGCCACAGCCGCGGTATAGCACATTATATTGTGCGGCAACGCCCGATAAAAACTACCCTTCAGCTAACTCAGACGATAGAGCAGGCTATAGGTGGCCGAAGGGGTAGAATTCATCCTGCCACCAAAACCTTCCAAGCGCTACGAATAGCGGTTAACCAGGAACTTGAGCACCTGCAATCAGCCCTAGAACAGGCAATAGAGCTCCTCGGGTTTGGGGGCAGATTGGTTGTTATTAGCTATCACTCCCTGGAGGATCGCATAGTGAAACGTTTCATGCACCAGGAGGCAAGCGGAGAGAAGGCCTGCCTTAGGTTAATCAATAAGAAGGTTATTACTCCTTCCCTTGCCGAGGTTGAGCTTAATCCTCGCAGCCGCAGTGCCAAATTGAGAGCGGCTGAACGCATTACTGAACCGGATGAGCAATTTGCTTCGGGTTAACAAAAATTTGTGGTATTGGAGGTTCGAAGATGTGAAAACCGACACCATTCAATGGAGTTTAGAATCTGGTCAATAAGGAGGTGGTAGATGAAAAAGCGGAGTATCTTAACTTCTATCGATGTTGGAACCACTAAGGTGTGCACCACCGTAGCAGATATGGACGATGGCGGTGGTGTCCGAGTTATAGGAGTGGGTATCACTCCATGCGTGGGATTGCACAAGGGACTGGTGGTTAACATCAATGATGCCAAAGAATCGATCCGTGACTCAGTGAGGAAAGCAGAGCAAGCTAGCGGTCACAGAGTGGAATCAGCCTTCGTCGGTGTAACCGGGAGGCATATCAGCTCGCTGAACAACCGGGCAGTGGTAGCTATTACTCGTAATGACAGGCTGGTGCGTTCTGACGACTTGAGGCGGGTATTAACCTCTGCCCGCAGCATTAAAGTTCCTGCCGATAGAAGGCTGCTTCATGTTATTCCTCGTGGTTACGCTATTGATGGTCAGTCAGGAGTCAAGAACCCAGTGGGAATGCACGGCTTCAGACTGGATGTGGAGGCACATATCATCACCGCCGCAATAACTTCTATTCAGAATCTAGTAAAGTGCATCCGGGGCATTGGCATAGATATCGACGACCTAATTCTCGAACCTTTAGCCAGTAGCGAGGCAGTATTGAGCCAGGACGAGAAGCAGGTAGGTATCATATTGGCTGACATAGGCGGTGGTACCACAGATATCGCTATCTTCAGAGAGGGGAGCATTTGGCATACCGCTATTCTGCCTGTAGCCGGTTATCAAATCACCAGAGATATTGCTATTGGTTTGGGGCTGCCATTCGATGTAGCAGAGGAGATGAAAAAGAAGTATGGCAGTGTTGCCCCAGTTTATGAAGCAAAGACGAGTATAGGTAGCGATAACCTAATGACCAATGGACACGGTGTCTCTCACCAAGACCTGTGTGACATTATCCGGGCTAGGGTGGAGGAAATCCTGAGGCTTATCGTGCTTGAGATGCCAAACTCTGAATATGAAACATTAGTCCCTGATGGTATAGTGCTCACCGGCGGTAGTGCTAACCTTGCTGGCATAGAAGCACTGGGGCGCAATACATTGCAACTCCCGGTAAGGGTAGGCATTCCCAGCAATATATATGGCATCGCTGAAACCCTTCATGACCCGGCATATGCCACCAGCGTTGGTCTGTTGCTCTGGGGAGCAAAACGCAGAGAAATGCAAACCTGGCAGCGTCACGGCTTCGGCTCAGGTTTGCGACGCTTAGTTTCCCGAGTTTTGAATCTGTTCCACTAGCTGTAATTTCTCAGCAATAAGTAGTAAAGAAAGGAGGAGGAGATGGCAAAAACAACCTTCAGTCCTAACCCGGCTAAGATTAAGGTTATCGGGCTGGGTGGTGGTGGCTGCAACGCTGTAACCCGCATGGTCAGGGAGCAAATTCGAGGGGTAGAGTTCATTGGCGTGAATACTGATGCCCAAGCCCTGTCCATTACTGAAGCCCCTATCCGTGTCCAGCTTGGGGAGAAGCTCACCAAGGGATTAGGAGTAGGCGGTGACCATGTCATGGGTCAGAAGGCAGCCGAAGAAAGCCGTGACGAAATCAAGGAACTTCTGTCAGGGGCTGATATGGTGTTTATCACCTGCGGTATGGGTGGTGGCACCGGCACTGGGGCAGCCCCGGTGGTAGCTGAGATAAGTAAGCAAACTGGGGCTCTCACCATTGCTGTAGTCACCAAACCTTTCACCTTTGAAGGTATCCACCGCACTGAGGTGTCAGACGAGGGCATTGTTCGCCTCTTGGGCAAGGTTGACACCCTTATCATTATCCCTAACGACCGCTTGCTTGACCTCTGTGACCAGAAGACTGTGGTGGATAATGCCTTTAAGCTAGCTGATGATGTGCTGCGCCATGGGGTTCAGGCTATTGCTGAAGTTATCACTGTCCCCGGGCTGATTAATCTTGACTTTGCCGATGTTAAGGCAGTAATGGAGGATGCTGGTCCAGCTTGGATGTCCATAGGCGTTGGTTCAAGTAAGAACCGAGCTGTGGACGCGGCTAAGGAAGCCCTAGCTAGCCCCTTGTTAGATGTTACTATTGATGGGGCAAAGGGCGTGTTATTCAATGTTGCTGGCGGCACTGAGCTTACCCTGTTTGAGGTTAATGAAGCGGCTGAAATAATAAAGCAAGCCGTAGACCCTGGGGCTAATATCATTTTTGGCGTGGTTCAGGACCCTAGTATGGGGGAGGAGATAAGGATCACCTTAATTGCCACCGGCTTCGCTTCCAAGTTAGGATTGGCGGGAGTTAGTCGAGAAGATGAGTTTACCCAACTGCTTAGGGGCTTGAAGAGCGAGGAGGAACTGGATGTTCCTGCTTTCCTGCGTCGCCCACTATTTAGCCATCGGCGCCAAGCAATAACGCAGTCAACTAAACTCATTCAGACCCCGCCTGGCGCGCCCTGGCGGTAAAGCTCCTTGGGAATCTACTAAACCTGGCACTAGGCTGAAGGCTGTAGGTGTCTTATTGCCCTACAGCCTTCTTGTTTTAGTCAAGTAAAGGGATTGTTTATTAACCTCACCCCCATTATTAGTTTCATTAAGGTAACCCTCCCCCTTTATCCCCCTCCCTTGGTAAGGGAGGGGGATGATTATGTAAGAGAGGCTTCGCCTCTCTTTGACTCTTCTTTTTTGTTCTTCTCCTTAAAAGGAGAGGGGGAGGAGTAAAAAAGAGGGGGGCGAAGCCCCCCTCTTAAAACTACTTCCCCCTTCCCCTAGAGGGGAAGGGGGTCAGGGGGATGGGGTGCTAGACAATCTCAAGTAAAAACCCTTGACAAATACTATATATTGTGGTATTTTAATTTCGTTACACAATATAATGTAGTATTTGCTATGAATTGTCCCTATTGTGGTTATTCAGATTGCAAGGTTACAGATTCTCGTGAGGTGAACGACGGGATACGCCGTCGGCGTCAGTGCCTAAGCTGTGGCTCTCGTTTCACTACCTATGAACGATTGCACCCAGCTAGCCTGTTCGTGATTAAAAAGGATGAGAGACGTGAGGAATTCAACCGGAACAAGCTGCTAACAGGAATTCGCAAGGCTTGTGAAAAACGACCATTGCCTACTGGCACCGTTGATAAGCTGGTTGATGATATAGAAGCCGAGCTTTACCAGTTGGGCAAGGCAGAAGTTCTCAGTGTTGTCATCGGTGATATGGTAATGGAGCGTCTCAAGCGCCTGGACCATATTGCTTATATCCGCTTCGCCAGCGTCTATCGGGAATTTACTGACATCACTGCCCTAAAACAAGAAGTAGATACCCTACTCAGTGCTGGAGCTCAAACATCTCCCCCTGCCGGCCAACTGCCCTTACTGCCCACTGAGGAATTAGCTGGAGCAATTAATGGTCGCAGGGCAAGCCAGAGGAAAGGTAGGGCTAAGTTAAAACAAGGAGTCAGACATGAAACCAGCTAATCAATCAGCGAACAAACCACCGGTCAATCGCACTGAAATTCTCAGGGCTGTTGTTGCTGATGCTGAGTCAATTGGTATACGGGATAGAAATAAGATAGAACAGCTCACCGCTCAGGTGATTGAACGGCTGGAGCAGCCACAACCCTTACCGGGAATGGAACACCTTGTGCCCAAGCCTCACCGGCAGAAACGTCCGCCCACCGATGCCGAAATCCAAGCCATGGTCAAGGAAATCTTGATGGCTGAAGAGCCAACCAAGCGAGAGGAGGTCAAGCCCGAGATGGAATCAACCGCTGTAGTCAAGCCCAGGGTTCAGCCTACGCCTGGCATCAATCTTAGCGAAAACGCAGCTCAGGTTTTAGAAAGAAGGTATTTGAAGAAGGATAAACAAGGGCAAGTCATTGAAACCCCGGAGGAGATGTTTCGTCGTGTGGCACAAGCTATTGCCTCTGCCGAGCTTATTTATGACCCCAAGGCAGATGTCAAGGCGAGAGAAGAGGAGTTCTACCGATTGATGACCGATTTGGAGTTCCTGCCTAACTCACCTACCCTGATGAATGCTGGGCGGGAGCTAGGTCAGCTATCAGCTTGCTTTGTCCTTCCCATTGACGACTCAATGGAGTCTATCTTTGACGCCGTGAAGTATACTGCCCTCATCCACAAGAGCGGTGGTGGCACTGGATTCTCTTTCAGCCGCTTACGACCTGAAGGCGACTTTGTCAAGTCCACCTCAGGTGTTGCCAGTGGTCCGGTTTCCTTTATGGAGGTATTTGACACTACCACTGATGTCACCAAGCAGGGAGGGACGCGTCGGGGGGCAAACATGGCTATCCTCAATGTCGACCACCCCGATATTATGAAGTTCATAACCGCCAAGGATGAGCCTACTGCTTTTACTAACTTCAATCTCTCGGTGGCGGTAACCACTGAGTTTATGGAAGCAGTCAAGGCTGGCACTGACTACAATCTGGTAAATCCACGCACCAAAGGGGTGGTGGCTAAGCTCAATGCCAGGGAGGTGTTCGATAAGATAGTGGATATGGCGTGGAGAACGGGCGACCCGGGTATTGTCTTCCTTGACCAAATAAATAAAGATAACCCCACCCCACAATTAGGCAAGATTGAATCTACCAACCCTTGTGGTGAGCAGCCACTACTCCCTTATGAGTCATGTAACCTGGGTTCTATAAATCTAGCCAGGATGCTGCGAACCACCAATGGAACTACCGAGATTGATTATCCCAAGCTGGCTGAAACAGTGAAAATTGCGGTCAGGTTTTTAGATAATGTGATTGATGTCAATAAATTCCCTCTACCTCAGATAGAGAAGATGACCAAGAAATCCAGGAAGATTGGGCTCGGGGTGATGGGGTTTGCCGATATGCTAATCAAGCTGGGCATCCCTTATGATTCAGAGGAGGCACTACAGATTGCTTCCGACATCATGCATTTTATAAATGAAAAGGCGTATAAAACCTCGGCGCAGTTGGCTGAGGAGCGAGGCGTCTTTCCCACCTTTGGTGGTAGCATCTATGATGTGTTTGGTGGTCTCAGGGTGAGAAACGCCTCTTGCACCACCATCGCTCCCACCGGCACCCTGAGTATAATCGTCGGTTGCTCCAGCGGCATTGAGCCCCTTTTTGCCCTGAGCTATATAAGAAATATCCTTGATGGCGCCCAGCTAGTTGAGGTAAATCCCTATTTTGAGGAAGTAGCCAGGAGCAAGGGCTTTTACTCCGAGGAGCTTATGCAGCAGCTAGCTGCCGGGGCTAGACTCCATGATATAGAGGGAGTCCCGGATAAAATCAAACGGTTATTTGTTACTGCCCACGAAGTAACCCCAGAATGGCATGTCAGGATGCAGGCAGCCTTTCAGAAGTCCACCGACAACGCTGTTTCCAAGACGGTCAACTTCCCCCAGGAGGCTACCAGGGAAGATATAGCCAAGGTTTACACGATGGCTTATGAAAAGGGGTTGAAGGGAATAACTATCTACCGAGATAGGAGCCGTGAAGCGCAGGTATTGACCACTGGCAGGGAAGAGAAGGTTGAAGGTGCCGTGCTTACCCCCAGGAGAAGGTCAAAGGTAACCACAGGGGTTACCGAAAGGGTAACCACTGGCTGCGGCTATATCTATGTAACAGTGAATTCTGACGAGCGGGGAATATGCGAGGTCTTCTCCACTCTGGGCAAAGCCGGCGGCTGTGCCTCAGCCCAACTTGAAGCTACCTGCCGACTCATCTCCCTGGCATTGAGGTCTGGGGTAGATGTTGCCTCGGTGGTAAGGCAGCTACGCGGTATCCGCTGCCCGTCCATTGCCTGGGAAGAGGGCAAGTCTATCCTCTCCTGTGCTGACGCTATTGCCAGCGTGCTGGAAAAACATACTACCGGTTATGATGGTAAGCCCAGGCTGGAGGACTATGGCTTAGCCAAGAACCTGGCAGGGCAGTGCCCCGACTGTGGCAACCTGCTGGTCTATCAAGAAGGGTGCTTCATCTGCCCCTCCTGCGGGTATACTAAATGCTAGATAAAAACTCTTGACAAAATACACGGAAGCGTGTATAATAAAAGAGGATAAATGAGTATAGATACTTTCTTCAATATTGGAATAGAGCCTTATTATGAAGATAAAGAGCACTCCATAAAGCTCTTTTGCGGGGATTGCTTACAGCTCTTACCACAGTTTCCACAAAATTCTATCGATATGATCTTTGCCGACCCCCCTTATTTCTTATCCAACGGAGGCATAACTTGCCACGCCGGAAGAATGGTCTCGGTAAATAAAGGCAAGTGGGATGTATCCCTGGGAATAGAGAAAAATCATGAGTTCAATCTAGCTTGGCTGAGCCAATGTCAACAAGTGTTAACTAAAAATGGGGTTATATGGGTATCTGGTACAGCCCATGTAATATTTTCTGTTGGCTTTGCCATGCAACAGCTAGGTTTCAAGATTCTTAATGACATCATCTGGTTCAAGCCCAATGCCTCGCCTAACCTTAGCTGTAGGTATTTCACGCACTCTACGGAGACAGTAATTTGGGCTGCCAAAAACGAGAAGAGCAAACATACCTTCAATTATGAATTAATGAAGCAGCTTGGTAATGGAAAGCAAATGCGTAACCTTTGGGAAATCTCACCTCCACAACCGAAGGAAAAAATTCATGGCAAGCATCCCACTCAAAAGCCCTTGAAGTTATTAGAGAGAATCCTGCTAGCGTCAACTAGTGAGGGAGGCGTTGTTCTCGATCCTTTTAATGGAAGTGGCACTACTGCTATAGCTGCTGTAAGACTAAATAGGAAATATGTTGGCATCGAGATATCTGAAGAATATCTTGACCTCACGATAAATCGTTTGGAAGACGAGCTTAGAAGCCCTAGATTACCATTACAATTAGCGGGACAAACCAAATCCTAGGCTTCTATTCAAGCAAGATTGTGTCTATCCCATTCTTAAACATCTGGCGACCTGAATAGTTCCAGTCTCTAATATCCTGCTCTATTAAGAACCACTTGATAACCTTCAGTATGAGGTCAACCGGATGCCCCGCATTAAACTTGATATCCGCATATTCAGGCAATATGTCCTCAGGATCTTCGCAGTTGTAAACCCGTTCTATCGCTTGATGCAATCTCCGGCACATGGTGGGATTTTCTGCTCTTTTCCCAATCAAGTCATCAAAGATGTCATCATGCTTAGGATACTCCTGCCCAGTTTGGAATACGGTTCCCTCTACATTTATGCGGAAGTCAAATCCTTTCTTTAAGTAGGCAGGACGTGTCAGGTAAATTCTTCTGCCGTCGCTTAGAGCTTCTACATTATAGCGGTAATGTGATGCGTCATTGCCTCCACCTAAACCAGGCTCCTCTTTGAGGAACTGAGATACTACTATTTTACGCAATTCTACTCTTGAAGCGTAATTACGAACTACAAAATCCATTTCATGATACATAGCGTAGTCCCTCTAGTTAATTATATTGTAACACACTATCTCTGTTCGTAATTTTACTGCAATGGTCATGTTTGATATTTATCCTTAAACCCCCAGTACCAGATGATGTTGGCTAATGCCTTTGCGGCGCGCTCAAAGCTAGGGTAAATAGGGATGCCGGCTTGGGTAAGCCTCCTCTCCACCTCCACCCGCTCCTTCTCATGCACACCGCCCGGCGGTGATACCACCACCAGAGGCTTTTTATTGCTATGCTGGAAGTCCACCAGCACATCATTTATGGCTTGAAGCTCAGCCTCTGATACCAGCGCCAGCAGAAAGGTAGGTCGCTCGTTGAGCATTATTAAATCGTAATCTGAAAGACCAGCTAATACTCCCAGCACCTTCCGCAACAGTGCCGCCTGACGCCCCATCAGGCTCATGTCCAGCGGGTTGCGCAGGATGCTGCCGGGAGCATTGACTATAGACTTGAGCTTGTCTTTTATTTCTCCGGTGAAGGGTGGTAGCTCCAGACCGAGACTGGTGCAGACATCAGCGGCTAAGACCCCAGCCCCGCCCGCCCCACCTCCCAACTGGGAGACGATTGCTATCCTATTGCCCGTTATCGGTGGTAGCTCCTGGAGCGCCATCAGGGTGTCTGCCATTTCCTCAAGGGTGGACACTTCAATGGCTCCCGCTTGTTTCATAGCTGCTGTCCACACGGCTGCTGAGCCAGCCAGAGAGCTGGTGTGGGACATGGCCATTTCTTTCCCTGTTTCAGTTCTGCCTCCCTTTAATAGCACCACCGGCTTAATTGGAGAAATTTCGGCTAGCAGTTGATATAGCCGGCGACCATCGGTGATACCCTCCAGATAGAGGGCTATAATCCTGGTCTCCGGGTCTTCCTTCAGGTACTCCAGAAAATCTATAGCATTGAGGTCACAGGCATTACCAAAGCTGATGAGCTTGCTGAAGCGAATACCACGACTTAATCCTATGTCAGCCAGCGTCTCAGTATGCCCCCCGCTCTGGGCTAGTATGGCAATATCCCCGGGTTGCCCGATAACCCCAGTGGTCTCCAGCGGTATCAGCTTAGCCGGAACTGAAATACCTGCGCAGTTGGGACCAATGAGGCGAATGCCGGCTCGGTGAGCTCGAGCCACCATCTCCCTTTCCAATCTTGTCGGTTCCGCCTCCCCGGTCTCGGAAAAACCGGCGGTGAATAGTTGAACCACCTTCACCCCCTTGGCAGCACAATCGTCGATTACCCTAAGCACCGCCGCTGCGGGAACCATTATAATGGTATAGCCCACCGGGTCTGGTATATCCCTGACGCTGGGGTAAGCCTTAAGCCCCAGGATTTCCCTCTCGGTGGGGTTTACGGGGAAGATTTTGCCCTTGTAGCCGGCAAGCTGGAGATGACGAACTGCCAACCCACCCATTTTCCTTCCTGAGGAAGCCCCAACTACGGCGATGGACTGGGGATTGAACATAGCCTCGAACTCCTTGAGCCTGTCCTTATTCAACTGACCCTCCGTAAACAAAGCTATCTGGCATTTTATCATCGCCCCTAGCCGGCTGTCTATGACAGCAACAATCGCAATTTTATTCCAGAGACTATATAATGAGACGACCTGGATGTAAGGAGTCAAATGCAAAGGTACGAACTAATGAAAGTGGCTTTGGGGGAAGCTGAGGCTGACTTAGCCATCGTTAATGGGTCTATGGTGAATGTTTACACCGGGGAGGTGCTTAAAGGAGATACCGTCCTTATTAAAGGTGACAGAATAGCCTATGTGGGCAAGGATGCTGGTAGAGCTATTAGTTCCTCAACCAAGGTCATTGATGCTGCCGGTAAGACATTGATACCCGGGCTTATTGATGGTCACACCCATTTAGACTGGCCATATTCTATAAGTGAACTATCAAGGTATGCTATCAAGGGGGGCACTACCACTATTATTACCGAGACTTCCAACATTGCTGCCGTTCTGGGGTATGAGGGGGTTATTCAATTTTTAAGGTCTACCAAAAACCAACCGATAAAAATCTTTGTTACTGCTCCGCCGATGGTCACCATAAGCCCGGTAACTGAAGAACATGCCCTTACTGTTAATGAACTCCGCAAGCTACTCGGACGAAAGGAAGTTATTGGCTTGGGCGAGCCTTACTGGGCTGGGGTGGTTGATGGCAACCAAAGAATCCTTGACCTTATCACTCAGACACTAAAGCTAGGTAAGAAGGTTGATGGGCACAGCTCTGGTGCTAGGGGCAACAAGCTGCAAGCCTATATTTCATCCGGCGTTTCTTCTTGCCATGAGCCAATCAGCGCAGAAGAGGTTATGGAAAGGCTAAGATTGGGGCTGTTTGTATTGATAAGGGAAGGCGAAATAAGGAGGGAACTGGAAGCCATTTCCCAGATAAGGCATGAAAATATCGATTTCACCCGGCTGGCAATATCAACCGATGGGATAGGACCGCGCCAGCTTATTAACGATGGATATATGGAATTCGTAGTACAAAAAGCAATTGACCTCGGCTTCAGTCCTATTCTGGCTATACAGATGGCAACCATAAATACTGCCCAGCACTTCGCTCTAGATGACTTTATCGGTGGCATCGCCCCCGGCAAGTATGCCGATATTGTTATTATCCCAGACCTGCGGACTATTCAGGCTGAATATGTTATCAGTAACGGGCAGGTTGTTGCCCAAAATGGTCAACCGGTTGTCCAGCCCAGAAAACACAATTACCCCAAATCAATCCAAAACAGCATACATCTAGCCAAGAGTTTTGAGGCTGGTGACTTTGTCATCCCTGTAGAAAGCAGCCGCAGTCAGGTAAAAGTTAGGCTGATAGACCAGGTTACCAATTTAGTCACCAGGGAAGATTTTGCATATATGCCGGTATCAGATGGTCAGCTCAAGTCTGATGCCAGTAAAGGTATATTAAAGGTAGCCGCTATTGAAAGGTTTCACCGGACAGGTAAGAGCTTCGTTGGCTTAATTAGAGGAATTGGACTCAAGCACGGGGCTATTGCCACCAGCGCTGCCTGGGACTGTGGCGATATTATAGTAGTCGGTGCCAGTGAAACCGATATGGCGCAGGCAGTAAACAGGGTTAAACAATTAGATGGGGGCATGGTAGTGTGCGCTGGCAACAGGATATTGGCTGAGATATCGCTTCCCGTGGCAGGACTAATCTCTACCCAACCTATGGAGACTATAGCTGGCGAACTTCATGCTCTCCAGCAGGCGGCTACCAACCTAGGCTGCAATTTACCTGATATACGGATTACTCTGGCTGTTCTCTCTACCCCGGCTATAGCCCACCTGCGAATATGCGAATCTGGGCTGTTTAATCTCAGACAAAACAAGTTTGTTGACTTAATAGTGGGGTAAACTAGCTTATGGGTTGGGATGAAATCAAAAAAGCCAGGCGGCGGCTCTCCAGGGAGCAAGGCACCGTCATCAAAGATTGGGGGGGTAGAATCCCTATCGCCCTTGTCTATCCCAACTCCTACTATGTAGGCATGTCCAACCTTGGACTTCATGCCATCTATAGCCTCTTAAATAGCTATAGTGAAGTTGTTTGTGAGAGAGCCTTCTGGGAAATAGACAGTAGGGATAAACAACTACCCAGTCTATGCCTGGAATCTCAGCGACCGCTCTCCGACTTTGCTGTCCTCGCCTTTTCCATCTCCTATGAGCTTGATTACTTCAATGTAGTCCACATTCTCAAAGCCAGTGGCGTACCTCTGTATTCTGCTGACCGTGATGAGAGGCATCCCCTGGTTATAGCTGGAGGTCCCTGCATCATAGCTAATCCCCTACCCTTATCTCCCTTCTTTGACTGCCTGTGTATCGGTGAGGCGGAGCCAATAATCCCGGCTATGCTGCCTATAATAGCTGGGGGTATTTCTGGCAAGCGAAGTGACCTTCTCAAGGCGCTAGCCTCGCTGCCTGGCATCTACATCCCGCAATACTATTCGGGAAAGCCTGTGGTTCGCCAATGGGCAGCAGACCTGGATAACTTTCCTGTTGCCTCTGCCATACTCACCTCAGACACTGAGCTAGGTAACTTATACCTCATTGAGGTGGAGCGGGGCTGCAACTGGGGCTGCCGCTTTTGCCTTGTCAGCCAAGCCTTCCGCCCCATGCGCTATCGCTCTATAGACAATCTAATATCACAGGCTGAGCTAGGACTCAAATACAGGAAGCGCCTGGGTTTGGTTGGGGCTGCTGTCTCAGACCACCCCCAGCTCGAGGAACTGCTGCTCAAGCTAGGTCAAATGGGGGCTGAGCTCTCTGTCAGCTCACTGCGGGTGAGCCCCCTTTCTCGCATAGTGTTGAGAGAGCTGGCTAAAGGAGGGGCTAGAACCATTGCCCTTGCCCCTGAGGCTGGCTCCCAGCGCCTGCGCCAGGTGATTAAAAAGGGCATCTCCGAGGGCGACATTCTGGAAGCGATGGATAAGGTGGCTGAGCAAGGGATAAAGCAGGTAAAGCTCTATTTTATGATTGGCTTGCCCTCAGAGACTGAGGAGGATATAGAGGAGATTATAAACCTGAGCCTAAATTGTAAAGGCATCCTTGATAGATGGCAAACTGGCTGTCGCCTGGTGCTTAGCATTTCTCCCTTTGTGCCCAAGGCAGGCACACCCTTCCAATGGCTACCTATGACCCAGCCCTCTATCCTGAATCACCGTCTGTCCTTACTCAAAAACAGCCTGATGCCAAAGGGAATCAAGCTTAAATGTGAAAGCCCTGCCTGGAGTCAAGTTCAGGGGGTATTAGCCCGAGGAGACATCAAATTAGCCGAGGTGTTGGCTAATATGGAAGAGGTATCGCTATCCGGCTGGCGCAAAACTGTAGAGAAATGCCATCTAGATATTGATTTTTATGTTCATCAAAGGTGGGATACCGACCAAAGACTACCCTGGGGAATGTTGGACTTGGGCACCAAACCCGCTCACCTTAAACTTGAGCTAGATAGAGCCTTAGCTCAGCGTTAGCTGAGTAACTCAGTTACTACCGCATTTATCTCTCGCCCATCGGCTTTGCCTTTGAGCTGAGCGATGAGCTTAGGCATGACCTTTCCTTTATCCCTGAGTCCCTGCGCCCCAACCTCCTCAATAACTCGGCGGACTTCAGTTATAACCTCCTCCCGAGTCATCTGCTGGGGTAAATATTGCTGAAGAATAGCTAGCTCCGCCTCTTCTTGAGTCACCAGGTCCTGGCGGTTTCCTTGCTTAAAGGCTTCAATGCTTTCTTTGCGCTGCCTGGCCTCCTTGGCGATAATGCCCAGAACATCAGCATCTTCTAAAGTAGCCTGGCGAGCGATTTCAGCATTCTTAATGGCTGCCATTGCCAACCGGATAACCGAACGCTTCACCTTATCCCCATCCCTCATCGCCTGCTTAAGGTCATCTGACAGCTTTTGTTTTAATGCGGGTCCTTCCTGTTCCATAATATTTACTGTCTTCTCACCATTCTAGCACTCTTGCGTCTCTTGGCTGCTTCCTTTCGCTTGCGCTTAATGCTAGGCTTCTCGTAGTGTTCTCGACGGCGCACCTCAGATAGAATACCCTCTTGTTAAACCGCCGGAGCAAACTCTCAAAGCTCTCATTGTCGCTAGCTACTACATTAGCCACATAGCATCCCCCTCCTTCCCCTAACCTCGCCGGTAATTCTTTTTTACTCTCACATTTTAGTCAGCTCAAGCCATCCTGTCAACCAGCTGCATTCGTTTAATACCTTAGTGATACCTCACCCCCTTAATCCCCCTCTCCTTTGAGGAGAGGGGGAAAGGAATAAAAAAGAGGGGCTTTGCCCCTCTAAGACTCCCTGTAATATGTTTGTGGAGGCTTTGCTCCTCTAAAACTTATAATATGTTTGGAGGCTTCGCCTCTCTTAGACACCCGGTTAGGCTAGTCTCCTTCACAAAGAGGAAAGGGATTTTAGAGAGGCGTTAGCCTCTCTTTATTTAGCATCCCCTTCCCCTTTGAAGGGGAAGGGGATAAAGGGGATAGGGTAGATAAGCAATCTTAATGTCTGCTTCTCCTCAATATCTCACGAGCTGCCACCACACCAGAAGCTGATGCCTGGATTAAGCCACGGCTAACGCCAGCTCCATCACCAACAGCAAACATGTTGCTGACCTCGGTCTCCAGGCTGGGGCTGAGTTGAGGTCGGCAAGAGTAGAATTTGACCTCTATCCCGTAAAGCAAGGTATGGCGTGAAGCAACACCCGGAGCCAGCTTATCCATTGCCTGGAGCATCTCCACTATCCCGGTGAGGTAACGATAGGGAAGGGCGAAGCTGAGGTCGCCGGGGGTAGCATTCTTCAAGGTAGGTTGAGTTAACCCCCGCTCAATGCGGGCTGGGGTAGAGCGCCGACCCTCCATCAGGTCACCAAGGCGTTGCACTAGAACCCCACCGCTGAGAATATTAGCTAGCCTGGCCAGATATTTGCCGTAGGCAATGGGCTGGTTAAAAGGCTTGGTGAAAGTCGTGCTCACCAACAGGGCAAAATTAGTGTTGCCAGTTCTACGGTCGGCATAGCTATGCCCGTTAACCGTGATTACCGGGTCACAACCACCGGTAGACTCCATGATGACCTCACCCCCGGGACACATACAGAAGGTTCTAACCCGGTCGTCAAAGCTCTTTGACAGGAACTCCAGCTTTGACTCATAGAGCACATCAGTCAGCTCCTCCATTACTGCCACTGGCACTTCAACCCTAACCCCCACATCAATAGGGTTACTATACATGGTTAGATTGAGTCGGTCAGCTTCTTTGGATAACCAATCCGCCCCCTCCCTACCCGGAGCCAGAATTAGGTAACGACAGTCAAAGCTATCCTCGGCATCAGTTTTAATTCCCTTAACCTCGCCCTTGTCAACAGTGATAGTGGAAACCGCTGTCTCAAGCCTGAATTCTATATGTGGGCTAAGGTAATCCCACATAGCCTTAAGCACAGAGCGACAATGCTCAGTGCCTAAGTGCCGGATAGGCATCGGTACCAGCCTCAATCCAGCCAGGTCAGCCTTACCACGCAGTTCATCAACTCCCTCCCCAATGCCATATAGCTTATCTGGAGCGCCAAACTTGAGGTATACTTCATCAACATAGCTGATAAGGGCTTCAGCATCACTCTCCCCCAGGTAATTGCTGAGCCTACCGCCAACCTGCGATGATAGGGTTAGCTTACCATCACTGAAAGCGCCAGCCCCGCCCAAACCACAGACCAGATTGCAAGGTGAGCATGGAGGGCAAGCATTACCTGTGTCTTGAGCCGGGCATCGACGCTTATCAATGTCCTTCCCCTTTTCTATAAGCAGAATATCTAGGTTAGAAGCCTGAGACAGTTCCATGGCGGCAAAAACACCTGCTGGACCACCGCCAACGATGATAACATCGTATTTCTTGTTCATTTTTGCTAGCCATGCCATTGTATAACCCATAGCTTTGGTCGTCAAGGAACTGTACTCGTTCATATGATTAGTGACACCTCAACTTTCTACACCTCACCCCCTTAGTCCCCCTCTCCTTCTAGGCGAGGGGGAGGAATAAAAAAGAGGGGGCTTCGCCCCCTCTTAAAACTATTTCCCCCTTCCCCTAGAGGGGAAGGGGGTCAGGGGGATGGGGTCAATGCTGCGGAGAAACGAAACATGATAATCTGCGTCACCTATCTATCTGAACTAGCTCAGGGATGGGTTTTAATGAAATGTTAACGCCAGTTTTATGGGTAATTAATCTCGGTAGCCTAAAATTGGACTGTAGGGAAGTTAAAACAACTTTACTTCCTGTAAAGAACTTGTCAGGAGGCAAATTATATGGTTATGCTTGACAGAAATGGCACCAATTTAGGCGGGATAATCAGGCGGCAAAGGGTTATCAAGCCACTGACACAGCAGGAGCTGGCTACTATGTCAGGGGTATCCCCCTCCCACCTGGGTCGCATCGAGCGGGGGGAGCGTTTCCCATCAGCTCGCGTTCTGCGCAGAATCGCCAAACCCCTGGGCTTTGAGGAGGATGAGCTGTTTACTTTAGCCGGCTACCTATCTCCTCAGTCTGTTGACAAAGCTGAGACTGACCAAGGGCATACTGATGGGCAAATAGACCCTTATGTGGCTGGTGTGTTAGCCCGGGAGCCGGTTGAGGTTCAGCGGACTGTTATCGCCATCCTTACTATGTTAAAACTACTGTCTAGAGCCTGAGCAAAAAAATGAGCCTCTAGGTATAGACTGCCACCACCACCGCATCCTTGGCGTTGTGCTCATCAAAGAATATGACCGCCACCTTTCTGCCCAGTGCCATCTCGGCCGCTGGCAGATTCCGCGCCACAGCAATACCTTCCAGGTAAACCTTGTAGCTGCCAGCAAGTTGGACGGTGGCAGTATAGTCGCCGGAGTTGAAACTCTTTAGCACCGCTTTCCTCAGCCTCATTTCCTCCAGACCTCCTTCAAATATTCTTATAACCCTACCCGCTTTATCCCCTTCCCCTTGATAAGGGGAAGGGGAAGATTTTTTCTGAAGAGGGACTTCGTCCCCCTAAAATCCCCTTCAAAACCTATACTTCCCCCTCATGTTAAGAATACATCTCCCTATTATGGAGAGGGGAATAAAGCGGGTTCCCAGGAAAATCGAAGATTTTTCTGGGTGCTTAAAGGGGGTGAGGTAGATAAACAATCCCTATACTCCCCCTAGCAATAACCGCTGCCGATACTCTCCACTGCGTGGACTATAAACCAGGGTTAGCCCGCTTACCCTCCTCTTGGCTGCTTCCAGCCCTGCCCGGCTATCGGTTATATCAATGACATCATATAGCTGCTGACCACAATTAACCGGGGTCAGGATAGAGCCATTGACTGATTCTATCTCCGCCTGTCTTAAATAGGCTTCTCCCATCTGCTCAGCTTTGGTTACAGTATCTATATTCTTGTCTTCAAGCTGCCTCAGCCTATCATAGAGCCTATCTATTTCGTCCCAGGTGAAGGAATCAACTACTATTGTCTCACTCTCTGCTGGGTCGTAGCCCTCGACCTGGATTCGGTTGAAACCCCGGGCTCTTATCCTATACCTGCCCTCAACTAGGGGATGAGATGAACCATAGGAGTAATCAGAGCCGTCGGAGGATAAGGGATTTACTATATAGGCTTTGTTGCCCTCAATGAATAGAACATCGGGGACGAACGATAGCAGCCTCCTGATAACCGTATCTCCGGTATTATTGGGGTTGATGGTGAAATCGGGATAGTAGCCAGTTACAACCGATGACTGGGATTTCACCTCAAGCTTCAGCCCAACCCTGGCCAGCACGAACTTGAGGATTTGTTTTACGCTCATCTCATCGCTTTCCTTGTTCCATCGGAACTGATGTCTGGCTCTCCAGTTTTCCATCAGGCTCCAGCCATCTGAGGCATGGAGAACCAGGCTAGCCTTACCGCCGGAGCTTGCATGCTCATAGGCATTGAGGGTAAAGGCTTGACCAGGGCTGACCTCGTTTCCTTGAGAGGTAACATAGCCAGGGCTGAACTCCAACTGACAACCAATGTCAAGGGCTGACAGGTCTCCTTGCCCCGGCGAAGAATACCTCCCATCATCGTTTCTTAGCTCAACTGCAAGGTCACCTTTGGTTCCAGTGAGCCCCTGCCTCAATGACAGGACATCGGCGGTTAAATCCAGGCTCCCCGGGGTCAGCTTGGCTCGCCACACGCCATAGGGGGCAGATAGCCAGCAATATTGGCTATGGTGGGCGATAGCCATGCCATACTCGCTGGAAAGATTAAAAGGCACCGGCTCATGCCACAGATTATCAATAAACTTGGTATCCGAGGCCGAATGTGACCAGAAGGGGCGGTCGTAAGACTTGCTTCCGGTGAACCTCTCAACAAAGAAGCAGCGCTCGACATCGGGCTTATCCATAAATGCTGCGCGGTATTCAAAGTTGCCATCTGATGGGGCTGAGGCAAACTCCTTCAGCTCTGACCAGGTGCCAGCAGCTACATCCTCACCATCGCCGTAAACCAATGACCACAGCTTAAAATCGCCATCAGCATCCTTCCCGGTAACAAACAGGTTCCAATCGCCACTATAAACTGTGGCTACGCCTGACAGGTCGCCGGTTGACTTGTCCCAGGCAGCCCTATCACCCCAGCTACCATTTATGCACTTCATCACATAGAGGGTCGCCTGGTCAGCGAAGAAAAGGGCTACATCGCCATTTGGCTTATAGTTGGCAGCTATGCCATTAATGGCTGTGGTTGGGGTATAGCCCAAGAGCTCAGGGCTTCCCCAGCCGACCCCGTAGTCGGTGCTCTTTAGCTGGTAGAGCTTCCGGTCACTGTTAATCCAGAAGACGGAGACCTCAGCCCCTAGAGAGCAGCAAGCCACAATAACCACATCATACTGGTTGGTGTAGACCCACTGGCTGAAATCGGATTCTGGGTTGGGGTCAGCTACCCTCTGGCGATAGAGCTTTCTGGAATCAGATGTGGGTGTTACCCTGACCCTGATTAGGGAGCCATCCTCAGGCATGGTCACGGCGTGAAAGTAATCGTCTTCCGAGCCGGTATAGAGCCTTGCCCACCGCAGGTTGACTGCCCCGGCGTGCTTATTTGAGGCTTCCACCTTGACATAGGGAGTATGGGTAGCCTCTTTCTGGGCGGCAAGCAATGTTGAACTAAGTTGTCTCATTTTTCCTTGAACCTCTTGATGGCTCTTTCGCCAAAGTATTCTATGATGACCGCAGAGACCAATCCGACTAGAAGTGCAGGCACTTCCACGCCAGACATAATGCAGACACCATAGACTAAGAACCCCCAGACAATGATAAAGGGTCTGATGGTAGCTTTTATAAACTCTATCCACTCTTTCATTTTCGTTTACACCAATGCTGCCAGGGTATCAGGCAATGGCTTATCTGCCTTGCGGTAGTGGTTTGCCAGGTGTCTGGCTGCCTTGAGGAGCTCCTCTGGGCTGGCATCAACCCTCTGCCCCCGGTAACCACCCGGGGAGAGGGCAGCCACCGCCGCTGGCATCCTCTCCCAGTCAACCGTCTTTTCAATATCAAGCTTCCCCTTCAGGGCTCTAAAGATGCTTTTCTTATGATGGGGCAGCTTCCAGGTATCAGGGTCATCAGGGTTACCGACGATGGCAAACGCCTCCTTAGGCAAGCCCTCTTTGGTCTTAGCTAGTGCTTCTTTCACTGTCATCATAGCCTCCCTTACTGTCTATAGAGCTGACGAATTCTGACTCGGTTTCTTCTCCCCAGCCTCTTCAGCTCGCTCCTAAATTGCTTTAGCCTCTCATTGCCCCAGGTGAGGAACTCCCTTGGGGTTCCGGTGCCGCCGACGCTGACTCTATTAATGGCATAGTTAGCCCACTCTATAACGGCATAGCCCTCGGCGCCGGTAGCCACCAGGTCCTCGTGCTTGGTAGGGATAGTAGACCCCTCAGCATCAAGCGTATGTAGAATGCCATAATAGACATTGCAGTTAGAGCCGTCAGGTACTTCATCGCCAAACAGGGTTAGGACATGCCCCCATAGAGCGAACCTCTGGTAGCAGGGCGGGAACTTGTCCATCGGATACTCCACCGTCTCCACCATAACCCTATCGGTCAGGGAGGATATATCAATCACCCTGGAGCCTGGAGTGGTAGGCAGGATAGCCTTTGCTGGCAAGGGAACCGCCTCAGAAAACTCCCTGACAGTGTGGGCGATGTGCCTGTCCAATTCCTCATCGCTCCAGCGGTAGTTCCCCGGGTCTTCATCCTTCAGGTCACGCCTGATTATGGTTCTCATAGTGTTTAGTTCCATAATTTCATACCTCCCCCCTTGGTTGGTGTTTCTATCTTGGCTATAAGGGAATCTGAGCCCAGTCCCAGTTCACTGGCAAACAGGTCCTTGAGCAGACCCTCTATTTCAACATTACCTGCTTCAACACCATAGCCGGTGTCAACGGCGGCTAACAGCCGGGCAACAAGGGCTTCAATACCAGAGCCGGTTTCATTGCCGATTAGGGCAGCGCTCTGCACGGGCGCACCCTCTATGCCAGAACCAGTATCAGATGATGACTTAGCTTCCGGGGTTTCCAGTGAATAAAGGGCATCAACGCCAGAGCCAGCATCAGATGAGGTCTTTGACGTTACCGCCGTATAATCAACCTCAACATAGACCTGGGTGCAACGACTTTTCCCCCAAGAGCTATCTTTTGTCCGTCTTAGGCTAATACCAATCTGCAATTTATCTATTTCATCCCAAGTCCAAGCGCTGCCAGTGGCAGGATTTGTGCTCCACTGGTTAAAATAATCCGCATAGCTGTTGGTTAGTCCTTCCTCAGAACCTTCATCAACTGTATCGGGGTCACCTGTTCCCGTGCCTGATTTGATAGCGATTTTGAGACCTGCCTGGACAGGACTAGCAGTGGGAGTATAACAACGGGCATAGACCTTAATATGGTTTATAGTGCCACTGCCTTCACTGTGGCCTGCTACATTGTAGAGGTCACGATACCAAGTGTCATCAGCATATCCAGAACCAACATAAGAAGTATCTTCATCGGGTGTTTCCTCATCTACTGTTGTGTAATGAGCGCCGACCCCATCACCAACGACAGTGGGTATATTTTCCTCATCACCAGCAGCATTTGGTCTTAATGTTTCAGTCGCCATTAGTGCCACATCCTATCCAGGGCTTCTCTATCAGCTTCGGTGGCTCTAGCCTCAAAATCATTCCTCGAGGTAAAGCCAAGCTCCTTAGCATTTAGTTCCTCGCTAGCATCAAAAAACTCGGCTAGCGAATTAACCCCTTGCTTCTTGAGTTCAGCCAGCAGCTTATTCAGCAACGGCGTATGCTCTTCAGGTATGCCCCTATGCCAAGGCTTGCTGTGAAGTTGGCGGTGGGCTTCCCGATAAGCATCAACCGCCTTACGCCCTTCTAGAATCTTTGAGCCTGTTACTTGGTTCATCGCTTGCCTCGCTAGCTCAAAGTGATATTAACTTCCAAAGTCCAGGTGCCACTTGATTTTGTGCCCAGAGAGTCAACCTTTCTATTGAGGCATTTGCCGCTGGTGGATTGCTTCACCACCCATTCATTCCAGGCATAGTTAGCTTCGCTATCACCGAAGCTAGCCTTAAAGGTCACCTTTTGTGCGGCAGAGGTAGGATAGCCAGTTTCCATACCCTTATAGGTTTTATTGGTGGCTGCCTGTAAATCCGTCTGGGTGGCATCGGCAGCAGTATTGGAATCACCAACACCAATCTGGGCGTGGGAACTATCGAAGATATGGTCAGCCCCGGAGACTTCCCCGGTAATCAAGTCCCACATCTCACCAATGCCAACATTAAGCAGGCAATTACCCTCGCCCTCAATCACCTCATAAGGCTTGAACCGGTCATAGAAGGCTTGCTCTGAACCACGATAGGGCTCAATGTCCTGGTGGTATTTACTGAGCTTGTAGTAACAAATCCATCGAGCTACATCTTTGCTTTCCATTTTTCTCTCCTTTTGGGAGCCTCCTAGGAGGCTCCCAAAAAAATCGCTGATTTTAGTCTTTAACCCCGATTAAAGCGGCTGCCTTAATTGAGCTGAACAGAGCCAGTGAGCAGTACCACTTAATGCGGGTTCGTGATGCGTCCTTGGTCTCCAGCGAGCCGATAGGCTCCACGGTTAGGTGACCAGGGCTGGTTAAGCCACATAGAGCCCCTTCCCCCATCTGGAAGGCATAGATAGTGGAGCAAGTGCCTCCGGTGGTTGCTGTCTCCGCACCAGCGGTAAGGACATGGGTATCCAGTATCCAGTCATTGACACCAATGGGGATGCTATCCCACAGCTGGACGAAGTTACCCCACTTGTCTCTATCGCTCTCTATCATTCCACCGGCAGCCCTAACTAAGGCATTTATTTTCCGCCTGGAGCGTCGGCTCATAAGCAGAATATACGGCTTACCACCCTTTACTGCGTCAATAAGCTCGTCCAGCTTAGCCAGAGTAAGGGTAGCCCCAGTAGCCCCCATGGCTATTACCTGGTCGCTGGCAGTGGTGGCATCAATGAGCTTCCTGAGACCATCAAACTGCTTGGCGTTAGCTGAAGAATCGCCATAGATGAAGCCTTCCTCAAACTTGTCCCTCAGCGCCTTAGCCTTCAGCTCGACCACGGCTGCTTCTAAATCCTGGAGATTACTTCGGGTCGCCTTGAGGAAGTTATCAACATCGGCATCACCACCCATAATCTTCAGGTTTGCCGTTTTCTGCTCAAATGTTGGTGTCGATTCAGCCCAGGTATCACCAACATCATAGAAATCGATGGTAGGCAAGGTCTTTTCCTGGTTATAGGTCAAGCCATTGCCTACAATCTCAATGAAGGGTAGTCGCTGAAGGATAGGCGAGTCCTTGACTATGGTCTCCACCACCCCTTGAAGTAGCATATCAGTTGACAGCTTAGCTGCCT
This sequence comes from Dehalococcoidia bacterium, assembly GCA_030608005.1. GTDB lineage: Bacteria > Chloroflexota > Dehalococcoidia > Dehalococcoidales > BS750m-G39 > JAUWIX01. The sequence continues at coordinate 5,356 of JAUWIX010000008.1, read as the reverse complement.
CGTCTAGTGTTAAAGCCATTGTTTATCTCCTTTCTCCTATTGCGTATTGAATCTTCTCCCGTGGGGATAGGGCTGAGAGGTCTAGTGGTGTCCTCTGTGGAGCCCCAGCCGGCACCCTAGCCCCCGCTATCTCAGCCTCCAATTCCTTCCTCACCTTGTCCACCAGGGTCTGGGCATCTGCCACCGACCTATCAATAGCCTCAATGCTATCCCCGGCTATCAGCTCCTCGGGCATCCCAGGGTTTGATTCGACTACCAGAGCCCGGTAGCTTGATACCGCCTGAGCTCGACTATTATCGAGGTCGGTCAACCTCTGGTCTAACTCAGCCAAAGATTGCTTGAGGGCAGCAATTTGGCTATCCCTATCAGCTATAGCCTGCTCTAGCTCAGAGATGTGCAAGTCCTTGGAAGCAAGCCCCTCATCTTTCTCGGCTATTAACCCCTCAAGCTCAACAACCCTGGAACTCTCTAGCTCCTCCCCGTTGGGATTTTGGTTTTGCTCATTATTATTGGGCAATTTTCATCCTCCTTATGACAAAGATTCCTCAACGCCCTCAGTCCCCGTGGCTAAAGCTCTCTCCCCCTCTCTGCCTCTCGTTGACCTGGCGTTAAGCGGGTTCCCTCTGGGTGAACTAAGCTCCTTATTCATCCTGAGGATAGCCTCCCTCTCCTCCAGCCACCGCTTAAACTCATTTTCTGGCTCTTTAATACCCATCTCATCCATAGCCCTACGCCTGGAGTGGATACCGGTCTGAACCAGTGTCTGCTCGTTAGAAACCAGCCTGGCTAAATCCTGAGGCAGTATCGGACTCCATATTACCCGTAACCGGTTATCGCCAAACCTCTCACCCCGGTACCTCTCCATGAGCTTAAGGAGCATCTTGTTTCTCTGGTTATAGACAGCGGTTCTGATAATCCTCTTTCGTCTCACCTTCTGAAGTAGCGGGTTAAGCTCAATCTCAAGAGCTACCCCCGATAAGTCCCTCTCTGTTCCACCAAAGGCAGCCCGGGGAGATTCAGCTATATCATGCAGGGTTCTATATAGTAGATTGATATAATCTATATGCAGCCTGACCCCGCCACCCTGTAGTAGGTCAAGCAGATAGGCTTTGGCATCCTCGGGGATAGTCCACACCGCCCCCGGCTTAACCGCAATATCCTCAGATTCTTCCACATTCTCCAGCACGGCGATAGGATTGCCCGATAGCTCTAATATCCTGGATAGCTGCGACATCGCCCGATTAAGCTCCCGCTGCGACTCCATAATCTGTGACAAATCAGATATACCCCAGAACTTCTTTGGCTCTCTAAGGTTAGGGTAGATGATAAACGGGATAAAACCGTAGGGATTGGGCTTTTTCTCAATCAGGGCATCATCCAGGTAAAGCTCAAATTCCCCGTCTGTCCATAGCTCAACAATGGTCGCCTTCTTATCCTTAGGCTTCACCCGATACAGGAACTCGGTTTCTTCAGCGGTTAGGCTGTATTTTGAGGCTACTCTCCATATTCTTGAGGTATCATCCCCCAGCCACCAGGCATAGATGCCTTGAACATCGGGGGCGGTAATCCTCACCCTCTTTGTCTCCGCATCCCAGCTCACCTTATAGCAGGCATCGCCCAGGATAGCGCAATCTATCTCAGTCTCAAGGTCAAGCTGCTCCAGATTATTATCCTCATAAACCTGGTGTAAGGCTGCCTCCGCTCTCTGGGCTCTGGCTTTAGCCTCCTCTGAATCCTCCACAGCTTCCACAGCAAAGTTAATGCCAGACATTAGATATGAAGCGACCTTATCTATGAACACCTTGGCATAGTTGAAGGTCAGGCGTTTCTCCCCTCGCCTTTCCCTACCTTCCCACTGCCGACCGTGGTAGAAGTCAAGTAGCTCTCTATACCCCCTGAGCCGCTCTATATCATGGCGGTTTAGCTGCGAGATAATAGAAGTTTTATTCATTTTTAGTCTCCTTTATTGTGGCTCAACATTCGGGGTGTCTAAGAGAGACTTCGCCCCCGTTTTTATATTTTTTCTCTTGGAGGGTTGAGAAGAGGGAGTCACGGGGGGTGGGGTTGAATAATTCTTTAATATCCGCTGGATGGTGCGCTGACTAACGCCGAACATCAATGCCAGCTCCTTCACCCCTTTACCCTGGGTGGTGAACAGCCTTAATACCTCTTTGTCTCTCAACCTCTTCAGCCAACATTGCTTGCCCCCAGGCTGGGCATAAATACATTCCGGAAACGGGCAGTTAAGGCAGGAGTCGGCAAATTCGCATCCATCATCCCGATAGCGGCAATACTCCGGTGGTAAATCCAGCTTACCCTTATTCAGACTCATAGCTTACCTCTCTAAACGATGCGATGGAACATTAGCACATATGTTCTATTATAGTCAACAGTATTTTGTCGTATTTTGATGGTATGAGCTAGTTCAGATAGATAGGTGACACAGATTATCATGTTTCGTTTCTCTGTGGCATTGACCCTATCCCCCTGACCCCCTTCCCCTAGAGGGGAAGGGGGAAGTAGTTTTAAGAGGGGGCTTCGCCCCCTCTTTTTTATTCCTCGCCCTCATGCTAAGAATACATTTCCCTATTATGGAGAGGAGCAAAAAGGAGAGTCCAAGAGAGGCGAAGCCTCTCTTATATAACCAATTTCCCCCTCCCTTTGTAAGGGAGGGGGACAAAGCGGGTTCCCAGAAAAATCTTCGATTTTTCTGGGTGCTTAAAGAGGGTGGGTTGCTAAGTAAATGTCTAAGGGGGTGAGGTGCAGAAAGTTGAGGTGTCACTAAGGTATTGAACGAGTACACGGTATTGACATGGCATTAAGCTATGGTTTATTATTAGATAGTTTTGCAATTTGGCAAAAAAGTAATGGAGGTGGATTTTGAAATACAATAAGGTTTTCCGTACTCTGGCTCTTGCCATTATCCTTTCCCTGCTGGTGATGGTCATACCGGCTACACCAGCCCTGGCAGAGTCGCTCCATCTCAGTCCTGATGAGGGTGAAATCGGTGACACGATTGATGTTACTGGCTCTGGCTATACCACTGCTCATAAGGTCTATATCTACTTCTCCAGCCAGGAAGCCGACAAGGACGATTATATTGATGACGACCTTGATGTTTGGGAGGAGGTAGAAACAACCTATGCCGGTGATGTGGGTGACACCGACCCCGACGAGGGTGATATAGATACCAATTTCAAGGTGCCTGAGGAACTCACCGATGGCTATGAAGATGAAGATGTACATGGTGGTGAATACTTTGTCTATACCACCGAGAGCAAGGAGGGCAAGATACTGACCGTTGATGAATTCACCGTTATCGGCATTACCATTAAACCTGAAAAGGGTCCAGTAGGTACCAGGGTTGAGATTGATGGCCTTGGCTTTGATAAAAACAAGAGTATTAAGCTGGAATACGATGGTGCTACTCTTGATATAGCCAGTGGGAATGATGAGACCGATAGTGATGGTGAATTTACCTGCAAAATTGACATCCCCGAAAGCACCGCCGGTGACCACACCATAACCGCTGACTTTGGTGGGGAGAAGGGCGAGGCTGAGTTCACTGTGGAGCCTGACATAACCATCAGCCCCACTTCAGGCATAGTCGGTGATAGTGTAACCGTTAGTGGCACCGGCTTCGGCGACAAGGTTGATGTTTACATCTACTTTGATGGCGAGGAGATGGCGACAGATGAGACTGATGAAGATGGCAGCTTTGAGGCTAGCTTTGATGTGCCCAGTGTCGGACCAGGAAGCTATGATGTTGAGGCAGAGGATGATGACAACTCCGCCAAGGCAGAGTTCACCATGACTACCAATATCAGTATCAGCCCGGTTACTAGCGAGGCTTCACCCGGTCATGTAGGCTCGCAAATAACTATAAATGGCACTGGCTTTAAGGCTAGCTCCACGATAACCATCACCTACACTTCCGACCCGGTTGTGTTTACCATTACCAGTTTAGCTGACGGCTCTTTTTCCTATACCTTCACCGTGCCTCCCAGCGAGGGTGGCGCTCACACCATAACCGCCACTGACGGCACCAGCAGTATGCAGGTCACCTTTTATATGGAGTCAACACCGCCTCTAACACCATCACCGCTGCTACCACTCATGGGTGATAAGGCAGCATCAATGGCCTACTTTGACTGGAAGGATGTTAGCGACCCCAGCAAGCCAGTAACCTATACCCTCCAGCTCGCCTCTAATGCCAATTTCACCACCATGGTGCTGGAGAAGACGGGGCTGACCATCTCGGAATATACCCTCACTGAAGAGGAAGCGCTTGAGTCAACCACTGAGGAAACCCCTTACTACTGGAGGGTAAAGGCTATAGATGGTGCCTCCAATGCCAGCAATTGGACTGGTGCCGGCACATTCTATGTTGGCTTTGTCTTTGAGCTGACAGGCTGGATTCTATATGCCTTGATGGGGCTGGGTGGTATCTTGCTCTTTTTCATCGGCTTTTGGGTAGGCAGGAGGGGCGGCGGCGCTGAATATTAAAAATTATAGGTAACCTCTCCCCTCGAAGAGTCTTCGACCTGACCCCCTCTCCTTATCAAGGAGAGGGGGTATTTGTTATAAAAGAGGGGCGCTGGCCCCTCTTAAACTCTCTTCTTTCTCTCCCCACGAAACATTAAACATTCCGTCATAAAGTTAACTGCAAAGGGACCTGTCCGCTATAGAAGGTGGTTATTTCCTACTCGAAGGCTTGTACTGGCATTTGCAAAGAGGGTCTCTTTATTGTATAATACACATGGTGGTTTTGGTTTAGGTTATTACATACTTAGTTAAACTATTTCTAGTTTCCTCAAGTTTTGGATGACCTTAACTCTTACCAACTATTCAGAAGAGAGGAGGTCATCCAATGAGCTTTGAGGACAAATCCCTCCAGTGTTCCGATTGTGGGACTACCTTCACTTTCAGCGCTGAGGAGCAAGAACTTTTCCAATCTAGGGGCTATACTAATGAGCCCAAGCGCTGCCCCTCATGCCGCCAGGCAAGGAAGTCAGAACGATACGGAAATGACAGCTACGGGTCCAGACGCCAGATGTTTCCTGCGACATGCGCCGAGTGCGGCAAAGCCACCGAAGTACCCTTTGAACCTCGTGGTGTTAAGCCGGTTTACTGCAGTGATTGCTACCGTAAAGTCAGACAGAGTAGGTAATACTGGGGTTTGACCTCAGGACATACATGGGCCGAGGATAATTGGCCCGTGTATGTCCCTAGAATGTGTTTGTGTGTTATGTCGTTGGAATTTTCGATACTTGAAGGTTAATCACAAGACTCGCTATTGCGTCTCTGTAAGAGGATGGTGCATGTGAGTGTAATCATGCGTGAGGTAAAGTCTCAT
>JAUWIX010000035.1 GCA_030608005.1 Dehalococcoidia bacterium | reverse complement strand
TATGGGCTATGGCAATAGTATTTGAACCCTTACCCACAACAATTGGCTGGATGTTAATTACTCGGCTGGAACCTCTAGTGGAGTAGCGATTATGACCGATGGCAAAATCACCGCCGAGCTGGCTCAGAGAATCCTCGGTAAACACCTGGGATACTAACCCCATCTTGGCATAAACTTGGAGCCTTTTGCCATTGGTGGTAGCAATACCAGCGCTCTCTTGACCGCGGTGCTGAAGAGCAAATAAAGCAAAAAAGGTAAGTCGAGCTACATCCTCACCAGGGGCATAAACTCCGAAAACGCCGCAACTCTCGTGCAAGTTTATCTGCCTCTCAATTCACCCCGACTTATCTTATCCTATTAATTATAGACTATTTTCTGTTGACAGGTCAATCTTCAGCTATTATTAAACACTTGACGGGGTGGTCTCTGACGTCTGAATTCCTGCCGGAGCCGACATTCTAGTAATTGGAAGCTACTCTCTAACAAGTTTGTATGCTTCATCATCTGGTTTAATCTTAACCCCGGTGGCTTCGACCAGATAGCGAACAATAAGCTTACCCATTCTTTCCAACTCTGACTCATTCAATATGTAGAAGCTTCCGGTTTTTCCCTCATCAAATAAGCTTCGCATCTCTTCTTTTAATTCATCTGGTATCGGTTGAAATAACGCCCCAGCAGCGTCTTCTAAAGTCATTGACATCTGTTGATTCTGTTTCCACCGCTCCAATACACCACCTATGATTGCCCTAGCTAAAGTTGAAGGTCCAACCCTATGGGTCTTAGCCATCTCGTTGAGTCTTTGCCTGGCTTTTCTTGATAGCTCTGGGATGCTCGCCAAGCGAGAGGCTCCCGGTATTATGCTGCCATAAATACTCATAATACAGCCATTGTAACGCCCTTTCATAACTTTTCAAGTGTTACCTATCTATCTGAACTAGAGCAGGATGACTTTCGTTTGACCGGCTGGGGATATCAAAATATAATGCTCGTGTTCACCATGATGAGAAGTTCGGAAATTCCAAAGGTCGCCTTAGATACTGTGGGCTGTAAGCTCAATCAAGCTGAGACCCAGCTTCTAGCCCGGCAGTTTGCTCAGGCGGGGTATAGGTTGGTATCGGCGGCTGACGGGACTGATGTCTATATACTCAATACCTGCACCGTTACCCATGTTGCCGACCGCAAGTGCCGTCGCCTGCTCAGAATGGCTCGCCGCCGAAATCCTGATGCCCTGGTGGTGGCTATCGGTTGCTATGCTGAACGAGCCCACCAGGAGCTGGCTCAAATTGAAAGGGTTGACCTTGTCTTGGACAACAGCGAAAAACTGCATCTACTACGGCTGCTGGAGGAGTCGGGGCGTCTGAGCCGCCCGCTCTATGGTCAAACAGGTTCAACTATAATTCGTGCTGATTTCAGGACTCGCGCCTTCATCAAGGTTCACGATGGTTGTAATAGCTTCTGCTCCTACTGCATTGTGCCCATAGTGCGGGGTAGGGAGAAAAGCACGCCTATTGACCAGGTTATTGCTGAGGTCAAGCACAGAATTGCTGAGGGCTATAAAGAAGTGGTGCTAACCGGAACCGAGATTGGCTCATACAACTATGAAGGGGTCGGTCTAAGGGAGCTGCTTCAGCACATCTTGACCCAGACTGAGGTAGAAAGGTTGAGGCTGTCTTCCCTCCAACCCCAGGAAATATCCCCTGAGCTTATTGGGCTGTGGCGCGACGGGAGGCTATGCCGCCATTTTCATCTCTCTTTGCAGAGTGGCAGTGACGGGGTGCTCAGTCGGATGAAACGGCGCTATTCCGTCAGTGACTATCAGCAGGCGGTAGCCTTAGTCAGGGACATGGTGCCCGGGGTGGCTATCACCACCGATATTATTGTTGGCTTCCCTGGTGAGACTAAGGCTGAGTTCGAAGAGAGCTATAATTTTTGTAAACAGATGGAATTTGCCCGCATTCATGTATTCCCTTACTCACCGCGCCAGGGAACTCAAGCTGCCCTTATGCCAGACCAGGTAGAGGAGAGGGTCAAACGAGAGCGAAGTCAGCGTATGCTGGCTCTAGCCAAGGAGAGTGCTCAGAACTTCAGGCGGCAATTCTTGGGCAAGACCATGCCGGTATTGTGGGAGAAGCGCTCTGGCGATGGCGTCTGGTCTGGTCTCACCGACAACTATATTAAGGTGTTTAATAAAAGCAATGAGGATTTAACCAATAAGCTGTTACCAGTAAAGCTGGTGGAACTCTTTAATCGGGACGGGGTGTGGGGAGATGTAGTTGGATAGCTCTGAAATGACCCCGTCTATATTGCCTTATCTATAGGGATTAAGGTCTACCTTGTAGACAGCATCAGTAATCTCTGTTAACTTCTGTTCAAACTCACCAGCGGTGGGTTCTTTCAACAAATATACGGGTTTCAAATCTTTGAGAAGCTCTGGGATGTCGCACTCTTCGACTAATATGGGAATGACCGTCAAATTTTCGCTTATAGCTTTGGTAAGCGCCGTATTCATTTCCTTGGTGCACCAATCCGATGATGTGTACTGGCTTTCAAGGAATACTAAGCATGCATCACTGTCTTTAAAGCCTTCCCCTATCTTGCCAGGGACAGAATCTCCAGCCTTAATCTCCCATTTGTCAAACCATACTGCTATATGCTGTTGCGATAATCGATGAGCAATAGTCTCTGCCAGCGGCTCTGCTTTGCTTCGCCGTTTATAGGATACAAAGACTTTGTTGGACCTAATTGCTTTTGCTGTCTGACCACTAATCTCCCTTATCCTTTTGGCGAGGTCTTCCCATGCCTGCTTCTTGACCCAAGAAGTTACGTTACTTACAACAAGCTGCTGGGATCGAGACAAGGAATCCCATTTCAGATTTAATTGAGTACGCACATTCGGTTGAGTCGGGAAATAATAAATGACACTTAGTTGATTAGGTATTCCTGTCGGTGGCTTAGTGAAGTAGTTACATAAGATTTCACGAATAGTAGGTTCAACGGTCAGAGGGACGCTACCCGTCACATTGATCTCATATGAAGGTAAGAGCGGGGCAACTACTCTCTCCAAAGTATCTAATTTTTGCTTTATTTCAAGCGGCAGTTGTCCCCCCCAATCTAAGTTAAAGTGCCCAGATAGCTGATCGATCTCGGAGCAAGTCCCATCGGCGTTTTGAATGAGTGGCCAATATTGTATTCTTAGGTAGAGAAAATTCTCTTTCTTGTTCTCTGGATAGAACTCCCATGAAAAGGAGAGGTCAGAGACTCTCCTAGGTGAAGTAACCTTTATGCCTTCTCCTGAATTATGGTTTTCTATGCTCATTTTGCCTTAGCTCTTGTGACCAAAGAAACTTGTGCAGCTATACGTATCGAACTATCCTTATGAATATATTATACCACTCTTTAGACTAAAACGACTTCAGATTGTAATAACGATTAACTATCTATCCCCACCTCCATCCCCAACACCACCGAGGTTTCAACCTGGCGCTGGGGTATGTCCCAGTAGGTCTTTAGTAGCTCGTCCTTGTCAGGCAGAAGGCTGAAGCCGCGCCTCTCATAAAACTCAATTGCCCAACGAGCGTCAGCCCAGGTCCCTACCAGCAGGCGGGAGGTGGTAACCAGACCTTTAAGGTGATTTAGGAGTTTACTCCCTATCCCCTGTCTTTGCCACTCTGGTAATACATAGGCATGGCGGATGAGGATAACATCTTTAACCGGTTCAAACCCCATCACCCCCACCAGCTCCCCGTTTATCTCCCAGCCGAAGAAGGTCATCCGCTTCATTTCCTGCTCCAGTTCATCTAGTGGCATGTAGGGCTGATGATAGCAGTCAGCCGGGATAGTGCCATCATAGGCTTTGGCTGCTTCATTGGAGATAAAATAAATTCTGTTGATATCCTGTGGCTGGCATTGGCGAATCATAGCTGGTTAAACCTGTCAATCTTTGGGGTGATATAAAATAGCGCTTTGTTAGTATAAGCACAATTAAATGCAATATCAATATTGTCGGAGACCTGGCCCTGCTCAATGGAAGCGCAATTGACAGAGGTCATATTGAAGCCTATCATTAAATAAACTTTGTGGGGTAAAAAAGCCCGGTTAATAAAACGGAATGAAATATAATAAAATTTGCTCCATTCTAGCATTAAGCATTATCCTTGCCCTGCTGGTACCGGTATCGGCTATCCCTGCCCAGGCTGCGGGTGGGGTTATCACTCTCCACCCTAACGAGGGTAAAATCGGCGACTGGATTGAAATCCATACCTCCGGTTTCGATGCCACTAAAGTAGTCCGCATCTACTTCTCCAGTGATAAAGCCAATGTGGGTGATAACATCGATACCAGGGTTACTGCCTACGAACGTATAACCCACTACAGTTTCAGGGTGCCCGATAAACTCACCGATGGTAAAGTTGAGGAAGATGTGCATGGTGGCGACTATTATTTTTATGCCATCTATAGCGGCAGTAAGCAGATAGTTGCTGTTGCTACATTTACTGTAATCAATGGTGAAATTGAGCTAGACCCTGAACAGGGCACGGTAGGTACTGAGGTCAAGATTAGCGGTGAAGGTCTTCGCCATAATCAAAAAATTACCGTTGGATATGAGGGTGATGATGTTGACATAATAAGTGGTGATAGGGAAACCGATGGTGAAGGTCAATTTATCTGCACCATTATTATCCCAGATAGTACTATCGGTAGTCATATCATAACCGTCATCGATGTGTCCGGCAATAAGCCCGAGGCTGAGTTCAGCGTGGAACCAAAGATAACCATAGACCCTACCGAACAGGCAGTAGGTAAAGCGGTGGAGGTCAGCGGCACCGGGTTCGGGGAGAAGGAGGCTATAACTATCACCGTTGATGGCTATAGGATTCCCACTACGCCAATGTTCATATATACCAATCACCGTGGCAGCTTCAATGGTAGCTTCCTCGTGCCTTCCCCTGATAGCGATGACACCAGAGAAATAAAAGCTAGAGATGATAGCTTCAATAAGGCTGAAGCCCAATTGGCTATTTTGGCTGGCATAACTCTAAAACCAATTACCAGCCCGACCTCGCCTGGTCATGTTGGCATGGAGCTTACTGTCCGCGGCACTGGGTTCATAGCCAACGCTGTGGTTACCATCACTTACAGCAATAATGATGAGACCATCCTTGTAGCTAAAGTTCCCGCTGATGCTAACGGAAATTTCTCGGCGAACTTTACTGCCCCGCCTAGTGTTGCTGGAAGCCATGTTATAACCGCCACTGATGGCGACACCACTTTAACGTCTACCTTTACTATGGAATCGCAAGCACCACCAATGCCAGTGCCACTGCTACCAAAAGTTGCCAGCACGGCAGAGGTAGAGGCATACTTTGATTGGGAAGATGTTACTGACCCCAGTGGTGTGAGCTATACCCTTCAGGTTGCCTCTGATGCTGATTTCACTACCATAGTGCTGGAGGAGGAAGGCTTGCCCCACTCGGAATATACTGTGACTAAAGAGGAGAAGCTAGAATCAACCGAAAAGGAAGTCCCCTACTACTGGAGAGTAAAGGCAGTAGATGGCGCCTCCAATGAGAGTGAGTGGGCACCTTCAGGGTTATTTTATGTTGGCTTTTCCTGGGCTTCAATACCTGATTGGGTTTGGTATACCTTTTATGGGCTCGGCGGATTGCTACTCGTTATCCTTGGCTTCTGGGTGCGAAGGAGGTTCACCGAGTAGTTAAAATTATGTTAGCCTGAAAAGGCATAATAGAATTAACACAGGCAATATAAGGATACTACATTTCCGGGGGTGACGGTGTCAATATGATTATTATTCTGCTTTTAGTGTAATCTGAATTTCGTTGCCCTTCTTAACCACCTGTTCTACAGGTGGCATTTCTCTTAGGATATCTATTAAGGGGATAGGTTTCCCTGCCGATACAACAATCTGGCTGCCTTCATCTACTGAGCCCCCAACTAATACCAAGCGCAGGTCTTCAACCTGGCGTAAATCCTTTTCCAATTTCTCCATCTGACCCAAATCTATTGGTGGCACTACCACCAGTTTCACCATTCCCTCATAAAGCTCAGCACGCAGTGCCTCTTCAGCTTTCTTAGCCACTTCGGCTTCCCTCTTTGCTCTCTCCTTAGCCTCTTCGGCTTCTTTTCTTGCTTCCTCTTTAGCTGCCAGCTCTGCTTCCCTCTTAGCCTTCGCCTCAGCTTGTTTAGCTTTCTCAGCCTCTTCGGCTTCCCTCTTTGCTCTCTCCTTAGCCTCTTCGGCTTCTCTCTTTGCCTTCTCTTTAGCTGCCAGCTCTGCTTCCTTCTTAGCCTTCGCCTCGGCTTGTTCAGCTTTCTTGGCCTCTTCGGCTTCTCTCTTTGCCTTCTCTTTAGCTGCTTTGGCTTTCCACTTGGCTCTCTCCTTAGCCTCTTCAGCTTCCCTCTTTGCTCTCTCCTTAGCCTCTTCGGCTTCCATCTTTGCCCTCTCTTTAGCCGCCAGCTCGGCTTCCTTCTTAGCCTTCTCCTCGGCTTGTTTAGCTTTCTTAGCCTCTTCGGCTTCTATCTTTGCCTTCTCTTTAGCCGCCAGCTCGGCTTCCTTTTTAGCCTTCGCCTCAGCTTGTTTAGCTTTCTTGGCCTCTTTGGCTTCTATCTTTGCCTTCTCTTTAGCCGCCAGCTCAGCTTCCTTTTTAGCCTTCTCCTCGGCTTGTTCAGCTTTCTTAGCCTCTTCGGCTTCTCTCTTT
>JAUWIX010000037.1 GCA_030608005.1 Dehalococcoidia bacterium | reverse complement strand
TGCTATCTAATAGGGGGGTTAGCCGCTCTGTGGCTGGAGCGATAGCTATTGATGACACTCTAGTTTGTGAGCGCTGATTTGCCGGGTCAAAAAGGCGAATGCTATCTACAGTGTTACCATAGAACTCTAGTCTGGCTGGCAGGTCACTGGAGGGCGGATAGATGTCAATGATGCCTCCCCGATGGCTTATAGTGCCTGGCACCTCCACTATATTTTCTATTCTATAGCCTACGGCTTCCCATTGACTCAGCAGCTTAAATGGCTCAATATCCATTCCCACCTTTATAATGTGGCAGGCAGAAGTAAAATCACTATGTGGGGCTGTTTTTTGCATAAAGGCTGGGGCAGAGGCAACAACTAAGGGGGTACCTGTAGTCGGCTCTATGTTAGCTAGCGCCGAGAGGACTTGAAGCCTTTCCAGCTCGGTAGAGGTATCTGAGGCAACCCGTTGGTAGGGCAGGGTATCAGGCTCAGGGAAAAGCCTTATCTGACCGGAATTACACCAGGTTAGAAGTTGTTCATAAAGCTTTTTACAATTTTCTGGTTGTGCGGTAACTACAAATATAGGTCTGCTTAGACTGTGGTATAGAGCAGCTATGAGGTAGGGCTTGGCGGCATCAAGCACTGCTACCCTGGTGTTGCCATTTGATTGCCGTAGCCTGGCTACAAGCTGGCGATAGGCGGGCATCTCCTCAATGAGATGTAATAGTTGAGCTAGGTCTAACTGCATTTTGTTCTCCAAACACCTCTAGGGCTAGCCGAAAATGACTAACCCTCCAGGTAAATTTTAGCACAGGATAGGATACCAGGGAAGTCATATTTGCTTGTCCAATTAGCCTTAGCTTGCTATAATGGAGCAAGTTTAACCGGGTTTTATGTAAATGGCTAAAGTTAGTAGTTTACCCTATCACCGAATAGTGGCTAAGTTTGGCACCAAACTACTCACCGGTGGCGGTGACCGACTGAATCAGGCGATAATGTCAAGCCTGGTCACCCAGGTGGCACAACTTCATCAGCAGGGTCTGGAACTCATAGTCGTTTCTTCGGGAGCCATCGCCTCGGGGAGGTATAAGCTGGGATTGACCAGGGAGGTTAGGGGTATCCCGTTTAAGCAGGTGCTGGCTTCAGTGGGGCAAAATCGCCTGATGTATGCCTATGAGCAACTGTTTAGCCAGCATAATATTACTGTGGCTCAGGCTTTACTTACCAAGGCTGACCTTTCTGACCGTGCTGGTTATCTGAATGCCCGCAATACCCTCCTGGCTCTGCTTGAGCTAAGGGTATTATGCATTGTCAATGAAAATGATGTGGTGGCGGTGGATGAAATCCAGGAGGCTAAATTTGGGGATAACGACAATCTATCAGCCATGGTAGCTAATCTAGTTGATGCTGACTTGCTGCTGATTCTTACTGATATTGCTGGACTATATACTGCTGACCCGCACCGCAATCCTGATGCTCGTCTTATTCCACAGGTGGACAGAATAGATTCAGAGATTGAACGCCTAGCGGCTGGTATCTTCAGCAACCTTGGCATTGGTGGTATGATTACCAAGATAGAGGCAGCCAGGCTGGCTACTGCCTCTGGGGTAACGGTAGTCATAGCTGATGGCAGGGAGCCAGGCATTATTTTAAGGCTGGCTGCCGGTGAAGCAGTAGGCACTCGTTTCCTACCAACCACCAGCAAGCTTGAGAGTCGTAAGCGCTGGATGCTCAGCGGTCTTTCCACCAAAGGTAAGCTAATAGTAGATTCGGGGGCAGCCCTGGCGCTAAAGAAACAGAAGGGTAGCCTGCTGGCAGCCGGCATTAAGCAGATTGAGGGGGATTTTCAGCGGGGTGATATAGTCAATATCTGTAACCCTGAGGGGTCTCGCCTAGGCTGTGGCATAACCAACTATAGCTCAGCTGATATTGAGATTATTAAAGGGGCGCACTCCAGAAAAATTGCCACCCTCCTCGGCTACGACTACGGTGCCGAGGTCGTCCACAGGAATAATTTGGTGGTATTATAGACTGGGGAATGGAATGGAGTTAAAGAGGGGCGGAGCCCCTCTTATACAATCAATTCCCCTTCCCCTTATCAAGGGGAAGGGGATAAAGGGGATAGGGTTATGGATGAATTAAAGACTAATGTTCTTTATTTTGGTGATAATCTGGAAATATTGCGAAACCGGGACTATTTCCCAGACGAGTGCGTTGACCTTATCTATCTCGACCCTCCATTTAACAGTAAGAAGGACTATAACATCCTATTTAAGGAGAATGGTGGGGTTGAGTCTGAAGCCCAGATAAAAGCCTTTACTGATACCTGGCACTGGACTCAGACGGCAGAAGATACCTATCATGACATTGTGGTTAATGGACCACTAAAGGTAGGCAAGCTAATCGGCGCTTTGCACGATGCCATAGGTCATAATGATGTCATGGCATATCTGGTTATGATGACGGCAAGACTAATAGAACTCCACCGTGTCCTAAAGCCCACTGGTTCTCTGTATCTTCACTGCGACCCCACCGCCAGCCACTATCTAAAGCTGGTGCTAGACCAGATATTTGGGCCAGCTAATTTTAGAAATGAGATTGTGTGGCATTACAGAAGATGGACAGCAGTTAGTAATAGGTTTCAGAGATTGCATGATACCCTCTTCTTTTACACAAAGAGGGACAAATATATGTTTAACATGCTTTATGATGTACCCGCAAACATCGCCAAAGGGCGGAAAGAAAGTTGGAAGGTTGACGAAGAAGGACGGGAATATAGATGGCAAAGTTTGCACGGTAAGCGCTATATCATATACCGAGACATAGGGGCAAAAAAGGGAGATGTTTGGGAACTTCCATTCATCCATCCTTCAGCCAAGGAAAGGCTAGGCTATGAAACCCAGAAACCCCTATCCCTTCTGGAGCTTATTATCAAAGCCAGCTCTAATGAAGGGGATATTGTCCTTGACCCCTTCTGTGGCTGTGGCACAGCACTTGTCGCCGCCCAGAAGCTAAATAGGCGCTGGATTGGGATTGATATAACCCATCTGGCAGTGGCTCTGATGCGCAACCGCCTCAAAGATAGCTTCGACATTGATGCTGGGGTTATCGGTGAGCCGGTAGACTTAGCCAGTGCTAAGGCTCTAGCCCACGAAGACCGTTACCAGTTTCAATGGTGGGCACTGAGCTTAATCAAAGCCAGACCGCTCGGTGAGAAAAAGAAGGGCGCTGATAAGGGTATTGACGGGGTTATTCACTTTATAGATGATGCTAGCGGTGGCGTGAAGCGAGTGGTAGTTCAGGTCAAGAGTGGGCATGTGGGAGTAAATGCCGTTCGGGAACTTAAGGCGGTGGCTGCTAACGATGCTATAGGCGTGCTTATTACTCTTGAGCTACCCACTAACCCAATGAAGGTTGAGGCAGTGGATGCCGGTTATTATCATTCTCCAATCTATGATAAGGATTATCCCAAAATACAAATTTTAACCATAGAGGAGTTGTTACACGGCAAGACAGTTGATATGCCTCCGCAGACACAGACCAGTGTCACCTTCACTAAAGCACCGAAGGTTACTAGAAAAGAGGGCGAACAGATGGCTATGGGGTAGAGTCGTATCAGTGCTGTTGATCAAGGTGAGCGATGGTAATGGAAACTGTAATGATATTGATAATCAGTAAACTTAATCCTATAATTCGAATAATATTTCTATAAGGAATGATAATGGACTTCAAATTGGAATTTTCGTTCAATGATGACGAACTGAAAAAGCTTCGACAGAAAGGCAAAGCCCTAGATGGGCAAAGGCAAATCGCTTTACCAGAATTGCTGACTGACGATTTCATCCGACAACACACAGACTTTCAAACACTCCAAGCAATGTTTGACGCAAGCGGTGTCGAAAATTCGGAGGACATCGGTAATGAGGAATTCTCTAAATTTGTTGCAATTCACACTCGATTCAGTAGTTGGGAGGAGATGCTGAAAGTGGCTAGCATCGAATATGCTAAGCGTCAGTTGGGTTTATAACTCTTTCCTCACGGCTTGAATAAAGGCGCTGAAGCCCCTCTCAAAAATACTTCCCCTTCATGCAAGGAATATATATCCCTTAATTAGGGGAAGGGGATAAACCCCGTTAGGCTCCGCCCTTAAGGGCTTTAGCCCAGAGGGAACTCTAACGGGGTAAAGGGGATAGGGTTACCATATAAAAAAAGGAGTAGTGATTATGAAATCGGCTATTGAGGAACTGGAAGAGAAGGCGAGGGCGGCTAAGGCGGCGTCTCGCAAGATGGCTTACCTTTCGGCTGAGGTCAAGAATAAGGCTTTACATAATATTTCTAATGACCTGTTAGCTAAGCAGGATGGGATACTGGCAGCCAATCAACTTGACTACAAGGAGGCAGAGGCGTCAGGTATGAGTGCTGTCATGCTTGACCGCTTGATGCTGAACTCCAGCCGTCTTGAGTCCATTGCCCAGGATGTGCTGGCAGTGGCGGCTCTTCCCGACCCGGTGGGTGAGGTATTTGATATGCGTACCTTACCTAATGGCTTACAGATAGGCAGGAAGCGGGTGCCTTTAGGCGTAATTGGAGCCATCTATGAGAGCCGACCCAATGTTACTATAGACATCTCTGCCCTTTGTCTGAAATCGGGTAATGCTATTATCCTCAGGGGTGGTAAGGAGGCAATTCACTCCAATAGTGCCTTAGCCGGGGTGGTTCAACAGGCGGCAACCAGGGCTGGAGTTCCTGATGGAGCTGTGCAGTTTGTTGAGAATACCGACCGAGCTCTGGTTAATCACCTGCTTAAGATGGGCGATATTATTGACCTGATTATTCCCCGGGGTGGAGCCGGGCTGGTAAAATTTGTTACCGAAAATGCTACTATGCCGGTGGTTAGCGGTGGGGTTGGTGTTT
>JAUWIX010000005.1 GCA_030608005.1 Dehalococcoidia bacterium | reverse complement strand
GTACAGGAGATAAAAAGATTGCTGGCCAACTGCTCTTTGCCCCATTAATTCTTCAAAGAATGATGTGAATTGTAGAGTGGAGGGACTTAAGCTCTTGGATCTTAATTTCAGACAGAAGGTATTTCTGAGCGAGCTTCTTGACGTTTATCACGAAATGCGAGAGCCTGTCCACTACAGTGTGGTTGCTAAGCGAATGGGCTTAAGTGATTCCACCGCCTACGACATGCTGAGGCTTCTCGAGCAAAAAGGCATGGTAGGCTCTGAATACACTATACCAAAGGTGGCTTCTGGTCCTGGCCGGTCAAGCATTCTATTCTTCCCGACTGCGGAAGCAATAGACCTTTTCTCTCACCTGGCCGGGGAGAGCCGGGAGCAGGAGGAGTGGGAGGATATAAAAGCCCACATTCTGTTAAGCCTGCGCGAGGGAAAGGCATCTGAACATCAGGCCCTTCTGCATGAGTTACTTGTTAGGATACCCGAGGCTCGCTCACCACTGGCCCGCTGTGGCGAGATCATAGCAGCCCTTTTGCTCAGCCTCAGAGAAGCCAAACATACATTCGGCCGGCGAAGCCCCGTAAGCATGCTCTTGGAATCATCGGTTAGCAAGCTGGGTATGAGCATATTAGCTGGACTTGTCTTAGGACTATCTCTTACTGACCGAAAGGTACAACGGCTTCTGGGTAATTCCCAGAAATATACTGAGAAATACGAGGAATCACTGCATGAACTGAGCCCTCAGAGCCTGGTAACCCTGCACCGGTTTTCTCGGGATGTTTGGGCGATACTGAGAAGAGTACCTCACCGATAAATTTTTTTAAGTTTATTATTTGGTTTCTTACGAAAATGAAGGGCTAGTCAGTGGGGGTACCAAAAAGGAGATGGTATGAGTAGAATTCTTCTCTTTACCGGAAAAGGCGGAGTTGGTAAGACGACTATAGCTGCGGCAACAGCGGTGTGCGCAGCAAAGCAAGGGTATAAGACTATTGTCATGAGCACCGATGCTGCTCATAGCCTCGGTGACAGCCTTGACTATCAACTGGGACCTGAGCCGGCACTGGTTTCTCCTAACCTCTGGGCTCAGGAGTCAAATATCCTCTACAATATCGAAACGCACTGGGGCACCGTCAAGAAGTGGCTGGCAGCGCTCATGGCATGGCGAGGAGTAGATGAAATTGTTGCTGAGGAAATCGCCGTCCTTCCCGGTATGGAGGAACTGGCTAACCTCATCTGGGTCTACCACTACGAAAAAAGCCAGGACTACGATGTTATCGTGGTTGATTGTGCCCCCACTGGAGAGTCCCTGCGGCTCCTTACCTTCCCCGAGGTGGCACAGTGGTGGCTAAACAAGCTCCTGCCCGTGGGACGCAGGCTTATGCCAATAACTTACCCTATAGTGCGTCGCTTCACTGATATGCCTCTGCCTGATGAGCAAATCTTCTCCACCATAGATGACCTCTTCCACCAGCTTGATGGGCTGCGTACACTGCTAACCAATCCCCAGGTCACCACCATCCGTCTTGTCCTGAACCCGGAGAAGATGGTAATCAGGGAAGCCCAACGTACTTATACCTATCTCAATCTTTACGGCTATCCTACCGATGCTGTAATCTGCAACCGCCTTATCCCCCAGAGCGCTGATGGCAGCTACTGGGAGGGGTGGAAAGAGGCTCAGGTAGAGTATCTCCAGCTTATTGAGGAGTGCTTCTCGCCACTACCCATCCTCAAGGTGCCACTTCTGAAGAGCGAGGTCATCGGAATGAAGACGTTAGAGGAGATAGGTCGCCTCCTCTACAACGAAGATGACCCAACACGCCTTCTCTTTGAGGGAAAGCCGATGAGCATTGACCAAGATAATAGCGGCTATATGCTTACCTTGGAGCTTCCCTTCATTGCCAAAGGGGATGTATCGTTGATGAGGAGCGGGGACGAACTTGTTGTCACCATAGGTAACCAGAGGCATAGTATCCTTCTGCCTCAGGTTCTTCTCGGGCGTGAACTAAAGGGGGCGAAACTGGATACCGGACGTCTCCATATCAGGTTTGGAGAAGCCGGATAGTTAGCTTCAGGGTCAACCCTATAAAGTGAGGAGCGAATTTGGAGGCAAAGCGAGAGAACCCGGTTGAAAAGTTAGTCGACAGAATCAGAAAAAGACCTTACTCCTTTATATCAGACAACTGTCCAATTAAATCGGCTGAGTTCGCCAGGCGCTGCACTGAGATGGGGGTTGAAGCCAAGGTAGCGCCTTGTTTGGCTTTGTTCTATCTGCGCGTTCCTGTTGTCGACTTTAGGGTGCCTATTGTTGGCCCTCACTTCTATACCGAGGTACTGGGCAAACGGTATGAGGTGTCACGCGAGCCCAATGACGAGAAAGGCTTCGGGATTGTGTACAACGGTGAACCAAAGGTGCTGGTCAGATTGGGAAGGTTTAAGCCCTTTATTAGGGAGTAGCTGTGACTGACAAGGAGAGCAAGCAACGGATATGGCCCAAATAGTATCCAAAGTACTTCATCCCTACGTGGTTTTGGTCTAGTAATTACTGCGGCTGTCTTTCAGGGGTTTTGACTGCTCAAATGAGTTAGGGAGAATAGTTGCTATGACGAATAAGGCAAGCACTCTGCTTCTTAGAATTGGTAACAAAGGTAGCACGCAGGGTAAGCCATGGAGAAGGCTGTGGCACCTCGTGGGTGGCTCGTTTTTCCCCGTTCTGGCTCTATTTATTCCCAAGGGGATACTGCTCATCACTCTAGGGGCAATGACTGGTATCTTCGTTGCCTGGGAAATAGTAAGGTTTGCTTCCCCCAGCGTAAATCGGTGGATGGTGTCACATCTCGGCGTAATCCTGAAAAAGGAGGAGGGCTTTCGGCTAACCGGAACCACCTACCTTCTCCTTTCTTCCCTCGCTGTCTTTCTTTTGTTTGATAAATATGTAGCTATCACCTCGCTCCTCTTCCTGTCAATTGGCGACCTTATGGCTACAGTAATCGGGGAAAAATATGGTAGGCGAATAGTATTTAATAAGAGCCTGGAGGGGAGCCTCGCCTGTCTGGTAACATGTCTCTTAATTGGAGTATTGATGACCAGGATAAGCTCGGCTATGGTTCTACCAGTAGCTATAGTCGGGGCAGTCTCAGCCACAATAGTTGAGCTTCTGCCCATTCCTGTTGACGATAACCTTACTATTCCTCTCTTTAGCGCCGGGATTATGACACTGGTGGCACTTTATTTTAGCTAGGCATGAATAACTTTAAAAGGAGGAGGCAATGGCAATAAAGGAGTTTGCCGCAAAGCAGGTAGCAAAGCAGGTTTTACCCCTGGTGGGTAAGATGTCAGACAAAGACTCGGGGAAATTGCTCTTACTGGCAAAGAAGCTGGCACCCAACGGGTTTACCAGGTCGTTTATCGAAGCCATAGACGGTTACCGGCAGGAGCAGCACCCAATTGTAGAGTTGATAAGGAGAGCAATCCGTCAGACCAGCCCTCAAGTTCGGGAAAGAATAGTGAATAGCATCCTAATCAAGCAACACTGGGCTGGCGGTCTGATACGGGATGAGTGGCGAAAGCAGGGAATAGCAGTGCCGGGCTGCTTTCTCATCAGCCTCACCACCCGCTGCAACCTGCGCTGCAAGGGCTGCTTTGCTGCCAATTATGCCAAAGGGGTTGACCTTCCTCTTGATGTCATTGACCGCGTGCTCACTGAAGGCGAGGAGCTAGGGATATTCTGGGTAAACATCCTTGGCGGTGAGCCGTTTATCAGGGATGATATGTGGGATATCTACGAGCGACATAGCGATGTCTTCTTCCAGATATACACCAATGGCACCTTGATTGATAAAGAAGCCGCTAGGAGGCTTGCCCGCCTGGGCAACGCACTGGTTACCTTCAGCATCGAGGGCTTTGAGGAGGAGACTGATGCTCGCCGCGGCAGGGGAACCTTTCAGAAGATAATGCAGGGGATGGACAACCTGCGTGAGGTGGGAGTCCCCATTGGCTTCTCAGCTACCGTTACCCGCCACAATATTGATGTCCTCACCAACGATAAGTTCTACGATATGCTCATTGACAAGGGCTGTCTCCTCGGCTGGCACTTCTTCTATATGCCAGTGGGACGGAACGCCTCCACTGAGCTCATGCCTACCCCTGAGCAGCGCAAGCTGATGCAGCACCTTGGCGCCAAGCGCATCCGCAACCAGAAACCTCTCTTCGTTATTGACTTCTTAAATGATGGCCCCTACATGAATGGCTGCATCGCTGGTGCCAGGCATTATTTCCACATCAATGCTCACGGAGATGTGGAACCCTGCGTTTTTGTTCACCTGGCAGTGGACAATGTTAAGCAGAAGAGCCTCAAGGAAATTATCTCGTCACCCTTTTTCAAGGCTATCAGGGCTCGTCAGCCATTTGATAATAACCGGCTTCGCCCGTGCATGATTATTGACCATCCCCATGTGCTGCGGGAGGTCTATAATGGGTTTCACCCCCGGTCTACTGATGGTCCAACCTGTGGGCTTGTTACCACTCTTGCCGATGATCTGGATAGATACTCCCAGGACGTAGCCAAACTAATGAACCCTGTCTGGGAGGAAGAGTATGCCAGGTGGCACTTTGTCCCGGATAAGTTTGCCCCGGGCAAGGTAAATGAGCCGGAGTCAATGGTAAAGCCAATTTAGTCGGGTATTCCCTAATAGCCCGAGAAATGGATAGCTACTGAAATACAGGAGTCGAAAAACTATGACGGTAAAGATTATTACTGATAGCACCTCTGACCTGACACCTGAGATAGCTAGCGAACTGGGGATTACAGTAGTACCACTATACGTTCATTTTGGCACCGACGCCTATCGGGATGGTATTGACCTGACGACGGAGCAGTTCTATGAGAAGCTGATGCATAGCAAAATCCTACCAACTACGGCAGTGCCACCTCTCGGTGACTTTGTTAAGGTGTATGACAAGCTGGCTGAAGAGTCCGATGAAATCTTGGTCATCACTGTCTCTCATAGGTTAAGCGCTACCTATGAGGTGGCATTACAAGCTGTAAAGCTAATGAAGAGGAAACGCCGAGTAGAAGTAATTGATTCATTAACGGTTCTTATGGCAGAGGGGCTAATGGTTATTGCTGCGGCTAAGGCGGCTAAAGCTAGAGCTAACTTTGATGAGGTGGTGAATGTAACCCGGAACAATATTTCTCGGGTGGATTTTCGTATGGCCTTTGATACACTGGAGTACCTCAAACGGGGAGGACGCATTGGCACTGCCCAGGCATTTCTGGGGTCTATGCTTAAGGTGAACCCTATACTTACCATGAAAGATGGCTACACCGAGGCGATTGCCAGAACGCGTTGCAGGGCCAAGGCAATAGATTACCTGTGTAACTTTGCCATGAGCTTTTCCCATATTGAGGAGATGGCCGTAGAGGACGCCACTACGCCGGACGAAGCTGAGATATTAGCGGAGCGACTCAGCACCAAGTTTCCCAGGGAGCGTATCTACCGGGCGAAGGTAAGTCCAGTTGTGGGGACACATGTTGGACCTCATGTTCTAGGTGTATCTGTGTTGGGGGACAGGCAATAGCTATCAAGTTGAGGTTATATGAGAGGGAGTTAAGATGTGAATATTGTGCGTTTCAAGAGGATTGGCAAGTGGCCCTTTGGAAAGCTGGTTGATGCCATAGTTTATTTGTTTGATTTGTGGTTAAGGTTTTTACTCTTAATGGGATGGTCGCCTAAAATTAAAGTCAAAAAGACTTCATAGCGGCACGTTGCATTACTCTCTGCGTATACTTGGAAGTATATGTGTTGATAAGCAACAAAAGTCATTTCTGTTCAGTTCCATTTCTCTCTCCAAAATCATACCTGCATTTGGAGTTGACTCTGTAATCAAAAATAGGGCGGTTCTTGATGCGGACTAATGGTTTTCTACCTTAACAACTGGCGCGGTAAAACACTCGAGAGGGAGCTGGTGGGTAGTCGTCCTGGATCGCTGATGGCTCGGTGTTGCCAGTTTCTTCAACCCATCCCAAGCGTTTCAAGTGACCAAAATACCGGGTGAAGCTGGAATATCTCATCTTGAGCAACTTATATGGAATGCGGCTGAGGTAGTACTGAAAGCGCTCGTTGTACTCCTCCTCGGTATAGGCCGGTCTACCTTTCCTGATTCGCCTTTCTTCTTCTCTCTCGACAGTGTCCCTAGCATGAGCCCGGTGTAAGTCGTTCTCTTTCCCTAGTCACGACTGTGTATAGTAGTTGCATCTGCATGATACACGCTAGGCGAATAGCAGCACCCAGCATATAGCCTTGAATCATGGGATCAAGCTTGTCCATTGTTTCGCCCATCTTTCTCCTTTCTTTTGCTGTGTTAAGGCTCGAAGTAATCAGTCCACATGGACAATCTCACCCTTCATGCCAAACATAGCGTCATGCATAAATGCAAGCTGCTCTGCCAGGGTATCTATACCATTGGCCGCTGTCTGAAGGGCTTGGGTATCATCCGGGTTAATAGCGATGTATCTTATCTCAAGTCGGCCTTCGCTGGGACATTTTCTAATCTCGACTCTAAGATGGTTGCCTACCTCACGAGCTTGTTGCATCTGTTGGGGGCTTACCCCGAACATCCCTGGATTAAATGTCATTGTTATGCACCTCCTTCACTTTTGTATTCCCAACCGGGTGGCATCTGAAATTGCGATGCCTGCTCCTGTCCTGGCTGCTCCGGCTGCCCTGGGGCAGACATCCCAAACATTCCACCAAACATCCTGCCGAACATGTTTGCCATCTGCTTTCCCGCCATGTCGGCCATTGGTCCCAGCATTCGGTCGGCTATGGTGGGTGCACCGGATGTATCACCCTTGGGGATTTTCTGGTCGATATAATTAGCTATCTCCAGTGCTGTCTGGTGGGCTGCCTCTTGAGCCACCTCTTGAGCCACCTCCTTGCTCTCACTCTTGGCCTCACGGAGAACCCTCATCTAGGTTTCTGTCGTTTGTGCCTGGGCAGCAGCCAATCCCTGAAGTATGTTTACGTCCTCCATGACTGAGCGCCTGGCAGCCTCATACACCAGCAGGGCATCGATGAATGTTTGCCGCTGGTCACCGTTAACAAAAGACAGATGTTTGATTAGATATTCCGGAGCGATGACCTGCTTGATGTCCAGCTTGGCAGGTAAAATCAATGCCTTTACATCAGGGTCATTGCCTCCCCTTGCCTCGTCAGCTTCATCGCCATGCGACTCTTTATACTCCTTGATTGCATTGTCAACGGTGCGCTCAGCAAAGCCGAAGTCCCTGGGAGCAATAGAGCATTTGTGTATAGTTGAGGTCACATTTGCTTAACTTGTTGCCTCCCTGACACAAATTGGCTTTTCGCTACCTGAATCAAGCATTCTATTCAGGTCTGGTAAGTCTGGAACCAAAGGCTAATAGGTCTTAACAAGGACGAATCAGCTATTCAAAACGGTCCATTAATGAGTAAGGGGGGCTTCACGCCCCCCTTACTGCAATCTAAGTAAGCCTTATTCTAACAGGCTGAATTATTCTTTAAGCATCTCGGCTATCTTTTCTTGGTTCTTAGCTATCCATTCTTGGGCTACCACATCAGGGTCGCGTTCCTTTTTCTCAATCTCGTTTATCATATAGTTAATATCTGCCTTAGAGATTTCAAACTTACTGAGGAAACGATATGCTTTAGGAGCGCGCTCAGCTAAATCTTTGCGTACCATTTTATTGACATAGGCTGCCCCGTAAAATCCCTTGGTTTCCTTTAGCATTCTTATGCCCTCATAGGCTCCGAAGGCCCAGTGTGGTTCCCACAAAGCAAAGACCATGTAACGATGCTCTTTGTAAGCCTTGTCAAGCTGTGCCAGCATAGCCCACTCTGAGCTACCAATGTATTTCCAAGTATCTGCCAACCCGTAAGCTTCAAGAACCTCGGGAGCAAGCCGTGATGTTTCACAGCCCGGTTCTAGGCCATAAATATCGCCAAGGCCATCTCCATCATAGTCAAACTCTTTTTCATAACCCTTCAAATCGCCTATACTTTCAATGTCAGTCTCGCCAAAATCAGAAACGCCCCATCCCCAAAGAGCTTCATCATATAGCAAGCCACAAGATTCGATAGTATCTTCGTACTGCTTATAGTATTGCTCCCAATGGGTGGGGAACCAGGCATCAAGGTGCATATCAATATCCCCTTTTGCCATCCCGACAATCACTACCGGTAAGTCTGCCTCAATTAATTCAACCTCATAGCCTAGTTCCTCTGCCAAGATAATCTTGGCGACATGACTCTGTGGGATGGTGCATGACCACGGGGTTACCCCAATCTTTAATGGTTCTTGGGGAGCCCCGGCACAGGCGGGAATAAAGACCAGTGTCACCGCTACTAGTAGCGCCAGTAATACCTTCCAGTTACCAAACACTGCTTCTAGTTTCACTTAAACCTCCTTGTCTATTTTGTTGGCGGCTGCCCAACCGGCAGCCTGTTACTGGTGATGGCTTCCAGCTACTCAGCAAGAGCCTTGCGACGCCTTGGCTTGCCCATAGCGCCAGTTAATCGGTCGAGAATCATAGCGATAATGACGATGGAGATACCACCGATGAAGCCACGCCCGACATCTATCCGGCTAATTCCGTGGTAAACCTCGTAGCCCAGTCCACCAGCTCCAATTATAGCTCCAATCACCGCCATAGATAGAGCCATCATAATTGTCTGGTTGACCCCAGCCATAATGGTGGGTATAGCCATAGGTATCTGAATCTTAAATAGAAGCTGGCGAGAGGTTGAACCAAAGGCTTTACCTGCCTCTACCACATCAAGCGGCACCTGCCGAATCCCCAGGTTGGTTAATCTTACTCCCGGCGGCATAGCAAATATTACGGTGGCAATCACCCCTGGCACTTTGCCTATACCAAAGAACATTATGGCGGGGATAAGATAAACAAAGGCGGGCATAGTCTGCATGGCATCCAGAATAGGGCGGAGGATCTTTTCTACAGTATTGCTACGAGCCGCCCAGATGCCCATAGGGATGGCAAATGCTACTGAGATTAACACTGCAGTAGCAATCAAGGCTAAGGTCTCCATAGCCCTATCCCATACTCCGAGGGTGCCCATAAAAAAGAGGCCAAGGACAACAAATATAGCTACCCGCCACCTGGCTACCCTCCAGGCGAGAAGACCAAAAGCCAGAATAACCACCCACCACGGCAGCCAGATAAGAAAGCCCTCTATCCCCGAAAGCACCACATTTATAACAAAACTAATGCCGTCAAAAACAGCGGAAAAGGTCAACATTAACCAATCAACAAAGCTATTAACCCAATCAGCCATAGGTATAATGGGGAATGTCATCGGTCAGCTACCCCACTTGTTCCTATGTGTGACAGGAGTGATACCCGGCTAACCACGCCCAATAATCTCTTCTGTTGGTCAACCACAGCAATAGGGATATCGCTGGCAACAGCCATAGGTATCAGCTGTTCAATCGGTCTGTCAGCCTCGGTCACTGCCGGGTCAGCCTTGATAATGCCGTTAAGATTAGTTTCTCCTCTGTGGACGGCCTCAGCCACGTCCGCCATCATCACCAAGCCCTTAAGTTTGTGCTCGGAATCCACTACAAACAGGTTCTCGACAGCCTTCGCCTCCATGGTAGATAGAACTACCCCTGGCTCCTGGTCCATAGTAGCTAGCTGGCTAGGCTCTTCCACAATATTGCCCGCCTGTAAAACCTTGCCTGTGGGGACATCGCGAACAAAGTCAGTAACATAGTCGTCGGCTGGTTTGGTCACAATATCCTGCGGGGTGCCAATTTGAATTATCCGCCCATCCTTCATCACGGCAATGTGCTTACCCAGCTTCAAGGCTTCAATTAAGTCATGGGTGATAAAAATCACTGTCTTACCTAATACTTCGTGGAGCTTGATGAATTCATCCTGCATCTGTCGCCGAATCAAAGGGTCCAGGGCACTAAATGGCTCATCCATCAGTAATATATCTGGCTCAATTACCAGTGCTCGGGCTAAGCCTACTCGCTGCTGCATACCACCACTTAGCTGGTCAGGGTAGCTGTCCTCCCAACCTGACAATCCTACCAAATCTAGGGTCTTTAATGCCCACTCAGCCCTCTCCGCCTTATCTATGCCCTGAACCTCAAGGCCGTAAACCACATTATCTATCACCCGACGGTGGGGCAATAAGCCAAAATGCTGAAAGACCATGCCTAGCTTCTTTCGCCTAACTTGGATAAGCTTTTTCTCATTAAGACCACTCATTGGCTCGCCATCGATAAAAACCTCTCCCTGCGTAGGCTCAACCAAACGATTAATACATCTTAGCAGGGTGGATTTACCACTCCCCGATAGCCCCATGATGACGAAGACCTCGCCCTTAGGCACCTCAAGCGAGACATCACTTACCGCTACGACACAGCCAGTATTTTGGAAGATATTCTCCTTAGACAAGCCATCAGTACAGAAACTGATTACTTTCTCAGGGTGTGGTCCGAATATCTTCCACAGGTTCTGGCACGAAATTTTTATGTTATTAGAAGACATTTTATAGAGCTACCTCCTTGCTGAATATAGCTGGAAATCTAAACAGTAAATAGGTGCCCTGGGATATACGAGGGTTAAACATTGCGTAGAAAATATTGGCGGAATAAGGAGCGACTAATCAGTGCTTTATCTCAGGAGAATATGGCTACACTTCTCAGCTATATCGGTCACACATGTTTCTAAAATCCTCCTTTCACTTCATCTCCCTACACTAGCACCTTGTATAACATGCTGGACATATCTAACACCGTTGATAGTGTAAACACCCTGTTGCTGACCTGTCAACCATAAAGAGATAGGCTAGGAGTCCCTGTGTCCTACATATCCTGTGTTCTAAATTTAGTATAACGCCAAATACTCTATCTCCTAAATGTACCAAGTGGCAAATACTAAAGAATCGTTGCCTGGTTCTATCTGCACCACCAAGCCAGCCTAATTACACAGTTTGACGGAATGTTCGATCGGTTATGAACTAGTGTCACTAATCATATGAACGAGTACAATGTAGAGACAATTGTTAACATATGTGGTATTATGATATTCGGTATCAATCAACTGGGTGAAACCCAAAACACCACAAACAGGCTGGAATTACCGAAGGGTAATCTCCAGCCTGTTTGTTTTATTGATAATCTTTACTTGCGTCTATAGTATACTTACCTAATGCTATCACTTAGCTCCTGTCGATTGGTCATGGCGGCAACTGTGTTTAGAAAGTCCTTTAATGAGGCACTTTGCGCTCTTAGCTTTTTTAGCTCAACCCCGATGGGACTAATGGAAGTTGGACTATCAGCATAAGTCCCATGAAAGGCAAAGTAGGCTTGGTTTAGCTTTCTGATTTGATAGCCCATTGAGACTAGATATTGCCGTTTCTGTTCCATAAATTCCTCAGCCTGCGCGATTTCTCCCTGGGCTAAGTATTTATCAACTGCCCTTCTTATTTCTCTCATCTCTCGGTTGAAGTCAAACTCTGAGCCTGCTGCCTGTTTTTGATGGGCACTATTTTCATAGCTAGGATAGTATTTTTCGCAGACGATAGCGCCAATTTCCTTGCTGACCATGCTAGCCAGGGTTTCATTCATGGTGGCAATTTCATAATTTCTGGATACGCCAGTTAAATCCAGTAGGTATAGAAATCCTAATGGCTTAAAAGCTAGGTATTGGTGTAGCCATTCCTCGGTGGCAGTGTTGATGGTAAACTGCAGGCCGGCGTTGTTGGCTACAAAGGTGGGATATGTTGCCCCCAAGCCCCCAAGCTCCACCACCAGTGAGGAGACACCCAATTTACCAACCCTGGCTTCAATGCTCTCCATTTCCTTCAGGCTAAGGTTCTGTTGTAGGGTGGTCTCTCTCATGCTCTCTATCCTGTCTCTAGGTGAAATCACAAGCAGGTGGGGCGGCTTCTCCAACTTAAAATCTAGCGGCGGGAAGCCGACCTTTAACCTTATGTATTTATCCATTGGATGAAAGATGCCCTGCTGAGCCAGAGCCTCTTTTATTTGCCTCGCTATTATCCTCTCCACTTTGCCGGCTAAAGCTACTCTTTGCTGTTGTAACCTATTTAATTCAGCTTCAAGCGAGGCTAAATCGCCTTGCCCGTTATCAGCGTTAATGGCTGCTATCTCTGATTCCAAGCTTTTTATTTGCTTAACCAAGGAAAAATACTCTGCTACCGTATCCGTTTGGTCATCAATTTTTGCATGCTTGCCGAAAAGCCATTGTTCGGCTTCATAGGATATAGTCTTAAACTCCCATTTCACCATACTGAAGCGATATGGCTTCACGATTGAGCCTAATTGAGAATCAAAACCCCATGCCGGAGAGCAGCTCCCAGTGAACAAACAAAGTAACGATAGGCTTATAACAATCAATTTTAGTCTCAACTCAATTTTGCCTTTACCTGGTTGACTATTTGAGACAGGACAGGGCCTGTCTTTTCATGGATTACAATATCAGCATAATGGTCATGAGGGGTTGGTGTTAGGTTAATGATAACCAATTTAGCGCCATTATCCTTAGCTATTAACGGCATCTGGGCGGCAGGATAGACTACCAGTGATGAACCGACCGCCAAAAACAGGTCACAGGCAGCAGTCCTGACCTCTGCTTGGCGAGTTTCCTGCACTGGCATAGGCTGACCAAAGGCAACGGTGGCTGGCTTCATGACTCCACCGCAGCTATCACACCGTGGAACCTTTATTCCCGAGTCAAGCCTAGCCTGGATTTGCTCCCTGGGGTATCTTCGCCCACATTCAAGGCAAATAACCCATTTTAATGTGCCATGCAGCTCGATGACCTTTTCCTCAGGAACCCCAGATTTTTGATGCAAACTATCAATATTCTGAGTAATTATACAATCTAGTCTGCCCAAGCGATAGAGTTCAGCGATAGCAGAGTGACCGGGGTTGGGCTCGGCATCCACTAT
Organism: Dehalococcoidia bacterium; assembly: GCA_030608005.1. Taxonomy (GTDB): domain Bacteria; phylum Chloroflexota; class Dehalococcoidia; order Dehalococcoidales; family BS750m-G39; genus JAUWIX01. The sequence goes on along the minus strand of JAUWIX010000005.1, from coordinate 41,060 downwards.
GGTAGGCCAAAGCGATTTGGAGAATTCCCAGTACTTCTCCCTTCCTGCCTCACTGGCCATGAAACTCTGATAATTAAGCTCACTGGGGTCAAACCTGTCCCAAATTCCTCCCGGGCTACGGAAATCGGAGATACCTGATTCAGTGCTGATACCAGCCCCGGTAAAGACCACCAGCTTTTTTGATTGAACAACCATATCCGAGACTAAATCAATCTTGTTCATTTGTAATCCTCCACGGTTGTTTAACAACCTATTTTTTCCCACCCTCCCATCCTGGTTAGGCTTCGGGGTCTTTGTCCCCACACCCTCCGGAGTCCAAGAGCAAGCTACTAGGGGGGGGGAACAACAGTTAGTAATCAATCTCTAACCTCCGCCCCTTCGCTATCAAATGTTTCAGTGCTATAATAATCCTATCATACCCAGATGTTAAGTGTTAGCTAGAGAGGCGGTATGAAAGATTACTACCAAACTCTTGGCGTTTCACAGGATGCCAGCCAGGAGGATGTAAAGAGAGCCTTTAGAAAACTTGCTTTCAAATATCATCCCGATACCAATCCCGGCAATGAAGAGCAAGCTGCGGAGAGGTTTAAGGAGATAAATGAGGCCTATGGGGTGCTTGGTGATGAAAGCAAAAGGCGACAGTATGATTTTGCCCGAAGGGGGCAGTTTGCTGGCGTTGGTTATGATACCGGGTATAAAGGCTTTCAATATTCTCAGCAGGATATTTTCAGGGACATATTCTCCAACCGGGCTATGTTTGACGAGCTGAGCCGGATGTTCGCTCAAGCAGGACTTAGATTTGACTCTGACTTTCTTAGTAGGGTGTTTTTTGAGGGTAAGGGCGTCATGTTTAAATTCTATGCCACTCCCGGAGGGGTAGGGCAAAGAACCTATCAGCAGGGCTATCCATATACCAGAGTCTCCACTTATAAGCCAGGCTTGATGGAAAGGCTATTCTCTAAGATAGTGTTAAAGATTGGGAAGTTTGCTCTGCGTAAGCTCTTTGGTTTTGAATATGAATCTCCGCCTAAACAGGAGCTTGACCAGCATATTGAGCTTGAGATTTCTCTGGCTGAGGCTGACACCGGGGGCGAGAAAAGCATCACCTATAAAAAGGGGAGAAAGACAAAGAAGTTAATGGTCAAGATTCCGTCGGGGGTTAAGCCAGGGACTAAAATCAGGCTCAAGGACATGGGCGCCAAAGAGGGCAAAAAATCCGGCGACCTCTATCTTCACATAAGAGTCAAGAGCTAGTTATATCTCAACCTCACCCTGACTGGCATCGAGCAGAAGATATTTTACCTCGCCACCGCAGAACTCCCGGACTAAATCAGCCAGCTCCTTGGTTATCGCTCTGGCTTCATCTTTTGACACCGGTGGCAAGCAATCTATATTTATCGCCACATTGGTTGTCGCTGGGGTGAGCTTGGTCTGGTCACCCTGTCTCCAGTTCCAGCGCCGGCACATTACCTTAGAATTATCAACATAAATCACCTCGCCCGGTGCTGGATACTCAATTGCATCCGAGTTGAATGGCGTAAACGGCTCATCGCCCTTAGCTAAGGTGAGACACAGCCTCCCGTTAACCATATCCAGGTCATCACCGCCACTGGGCACCATATGCTTGAGGGAAAAGTAGTTAAATAGAGCTACCAGAGTATTAATATAGGGCAGGTGGTCACCCCGCCGGGCACGCCTACCCAGTGACTCAATTGAGGAATAGAACTTATTGGGGTTTGCCCCGAAATCAGAGTAAGCCTGCCGCCAAGGGGCTATCCGGGGGTGGTGTTTAATATCTTGGAGGGACTCATCTTGGGTAGCATTGTCCTCAGCCTTTCTTAACAGCTCAACTAATCGTTGATTCTCGCCACGGTTATTAACGCCCCTGGCAATAACCACCCCCCGAATATACTCAGGGGACTTAATCAATACTTCCAGAGATACTATATCCTTCATCTAACCCTTATCCCATTCCTGCTGTAGTTCTAGCCAGCTCCCAGGAATACTCATAGAGGTGTAGCCCTTTGCTTGTGGCAATGAGTTCCCCGTCATCAACTCCAATCTCCCCCGCTATATACTCCTTCAGAAGCTGAATGGCTGCCAGATTTGACGGAAAGCCAGCCCACAAGTCCCAGGACCTGAAATAGACAATAAAATGAAGCCTACCTTCACGGATTCTGGTATCTATCGCTCTAAGGCAAGGTGGGTCTGATAGGGAAATAGACTTTTTATCACCCACCGCCATGAATGCCTGGTTGGTATTATAGCCATCCTCCTTGTACATCCTGATTACCTGGGGTATCTGCTCCTCCAAATACTGACCGTAGGTGTACTGCTCACCTTCGCCTTTATGGCTGGTCATGAGGTAGGGCAGGTAGCTTTCTACATACTCCATAGAGGTAGGTGGGGGGACACCTTGGGGCACATTGGGTATTAAAGGTCTTGTTCCCGGGTTCCTGACCTGGACAACAACAAAGTCAAGCTCTTTCCGACGCTGACCAGCATAACTCCCGCGGTCAATCTTATACTCATATCCCTCGGTCAGGGTCTTACGCAGGCAAAGAAACCATGCCTCAGCGAGGTCTCTAGCTTCAATTACTGAAATTTTCACACCAAAATCCTCTACCATTAGACCAAGTTTTTAATCACCCTTCTTTATTTCTTCTGACTATAGAGCCCGAGTAAATTCCGGGCGAAGCAGAGACATATCCCTCTTGGCTAAAACCTCGTCTATCAGCTTGATTACCTCTGTCTTTTGCTGGGGCAACCGTGCCTTGATGGGCAGGTAGTTTGAGGCGTGATTGGCGGTAAAGAAGCAATTGGTGAAGTTGGAGTTTTGTATTATCAGCCTCAGCTCTTTCAGGGACTGAAACGGTGAGATGAGCGAGAATCTGCCTTCCTCCCAGTCCTTATGCAGGGGAGTGCCAGGGACAAGCATTATAGTTAAGGCGCCAGCAAAATCAGGGTCAATATCGGAGAGTATCTTGGCTGTCTTTAAGGCATGGTTCTCGCTGCCTTCAATACCACCCAGACCCAGTATCACTGTAACCGAAAGTGTAATCTCGGCCTGTTTTAGCTTTCTTCCCGCTTCAACCACCTGGTCATAGCTAACCCCCTTCCTGACCTTTTTTAGGAGTTCCTCATCTCCAGTCTCCACGCCCATAAAGGCAATCTTAAGCCCAAGCCGATTTAATTCTTTGAGTTGGTCGATACTCTTTATCAGGGCAGACTGAGGGGTAGCATAGGTGCTAACCCTGTCCAAGTATGGGAACTTCTCATTGAGATAGTTTAGCACCTCTACTAGTCTATGCTGAGGACAAATTAAGGCGTCTCCCTCTTCCAGGAATACCCGCCTCACGCTCCAGCTATAATTTTGGGCTACCTTATCAATATCCCGCTTGATATCTTCAAGGTGTCTTATCCTGAATTTAACCCCTATATAGGTGATGCAAAAGGTGCACTTATTGTGAGAGCAGCCAATGGTTACTGGGAGTAAAAGACTATTGGCCTCGCTTGGAGGCCGTATTATCATTCGCTCATAATACATGTAATGCCGCTCCTATCTTTCTGTGGCTTTGGATTACTATCGTCCCTTTCCGAAAATAGAGAAGAATCTATCCTCGTACTCCTCAAACAGACCCCAGCGGTCGAGCTCCTTTTTTAGCTCGCTGGGTTCAAGTTCGCCTTTGGTGACCATCTTAAAAAGCTCCTCAATCCTTACCCTAGCATCAACCGGAATACCACCGGAGTCTACATCTAAAAGTCCTCTGGTTTCCAATTGCAATAGGTTATTGGGTAAAGAGCTTCTGGTCATTTCATAGATAAACTTCATCAATGATACATCCCAAAGCTCGTCTTGTCCTCTAATAATGGAGGTCAGCGGGTCACCACGCTTATCAATGTCATCATTTAGCTTATCTACTACTGATAGTAGATTATCAGATACAATGGTAAGCTCCTTAGGCTCGTTTTTGTAGGTGTAAAACAGACCGGGGGCGTTAGGACCGCGGGTCTTGATTAGCATATCAAAGTATCTTTTAGCATCTGAGCCAAATCCTTCAAGCTGGGAAAGGTAATAGGGCGTTACAATCTTCGGTCTCTCGGCGATTACCCTGCCTTCTCTAATCACTGTCTCGGTGGCACCCTTTATTAGCTCGGAGTAAGCAGGCTCAGTGACCAGGTAGTAGTATATATTGCTAGTGCCGAAGGTAGCCAGGCTCCGCTTAGGCGGTCTTAATATCTCAGTTTGCTTAACTGCTTCTCTAATCCTCTCGTCATCAATATCCATTAGATTCCTCTTCACGCTCGGTCATCATAGTCTAGGCTATGGCTGATAGCTCCTGCTTATATTCGTCCAGAAGCTTGATATATTGCGAATCCAGCTGGGTCTGTAACTTCCGCCACTCATCCTGGAACTGTGGTTGTCTTTCCACATCTATCTTAATCCCCGCCACCGAGCCTAACTGCTGCTGGATTGCTTGCTGAACCTTGGCTTCAAACTCAATCTTTAATCTTTCATAGGCTTGCTTTCCCTGTTGCTCACCCTGCTCTATATAGTGGTTGAAGATGCTTCTCATCTTACTATAGATATTTTCCACGCCTACTTTATCGCTCTTTAGGGTCTTTAAACCCTCCATCGCCTTTTTATTATTTCTCCTGGCAAGCTCGCCCTTGGGTAGGTTGATATTCCTGATTAGTATATCGGCAGCACCCTCCTTGATATATCTGATTACACTCTCCTCATAATGGCTTAATTCGGCGACTAAATTTAGGTTTTGCTTTAGATATCTAGCTGCCAGTTTTTCCCCTTCAGGGACATATTTCCATTTTAGGCGCTCCTCATCGGTCGCCTCGCTTAACCTCTCCACCTTTTCCATAGCTATCTCAAGAGCACTCTTTATATCACCCATCTAAGTCCCCCAATTGTCATTTCTACCTATATTATACTAGATAGTCGAAAAAGCTTAAAGTTTCCCAAATGGGCTGTGGATTAGAGATTTTAATCTACCTCACCCCCTTAAAGCACCCAGGAAAATCAAAGATTTTCGGGGACGCCGATTTAATTCCCTTCTCCTTACTCAGGTGTAGTAACTAGAGGGCATTTAAGAGGGGCGCTAGCCCCTCTTAAGAAATTATGTTCCCCTTCCCCTTTTTCAGGGGAAGGGGATAAAGGGGATAGGGTTAATAGATACTCTCTCTTGTTTATGTTTGCCGTAGTAAATGATATAATTCATTTATATGGAGAAGGACTTTGAAATCGTAAATCATACCGCTGATGTTGGCATCATAGCCTATGGTGCTGACATGAGCCAGGCGTTTGCCAATGCGGCTAGGGCTTTGTTCAGCCTGATAACTGAGCTTGATGATGTGGAGGAGGTTCTTCATCGGGATATAGAGCTGACTGCCACTGACGAAGAGAGCCTGCTGGTAGAATGGTTGAACGAACTGGTTTATCAATTTGACACGGAGAATATTCTCTTTAAGCGATTTGATATTGTCCAGCTCAACAAAACACAACTCAAGGCTAGAAGCTATGGGGAAAAGGTAGATAGTTCAAGGCATAAATTAAAAACAGGGGTCAAGGCAGCCACTTACCATATGCTAAAGGTTGACCAGGGTGATGGCTGCAAGGTTCAGGTATTATTTGATATTTAGCGGAGGGGAAAATGCCAGCCCCGTGGCAGGGAATATTAAGAAAGATAGATGACTACCGCTGGGAGATTCCACCAAGCTATAAGCAAGGCATGTCCGTGCCTGGTCTAATCTTTGCCAGCGAATCTATGCTTAGTCATATCTGGGAAGAGCAGGTTTTTCAACAGGTAGCTAATGTGGCTTTTCTCCCCGGCATTGTCCGCTACTCGCTGGCGATGCCTGATATTCACTGGGGCTACGGTTTCCCTATAGGTGGGGTAGCGGCAACCAGGGTGAAAGATGGGGTGGTATCACCCGGGGGTGTCGGTTTTGATATTAATTGCGGTGTCAGGTTGGTGAGAACCAATCTTACCGAGGACGAGGTGAGACCCAAAATTGAGCAATTAGTCAGTGAGCTTTTCGTCAATATTCCGTCAGGACTAGGGTCGGAAGGCAAGATGAGGGTGAGTGAGAAAGAACTGGGTGAAGTCATGATAAGGGGTAGCCGGTGGGCAATAGAGAAGGGTTATGGTCAAGCGGAGGATATTATAGTTACTGAGGAGTCTGGCTGTATGAAGGGGGCTAACCCGGATAAGGTTAGCGGTAAGGCTAAAAAGCGAGGTATCCCACAACTGGGCACCCTGGGTTCTGGTAACCACTTCCTGGAGGTGGAGGTGGTGGATGAGCTCTATGACCGGGATGCAGCTAGGGCTATGGGCATTGAGGATTTAGGGCAGGTGCTTCTCTTGATACATACTGGTTCTAGAGGCTTTGGTCACCAGATTTGTACTGACTATGTGGGGTTGCTGGGGGAAGCAGTAAAAAGATATGGCATTAGCCTGCCTGACCGCCAGCTTGCCTGCGCGCCAATAAATTCGCCAGAAGGACAGGACTATCTTCAAGCTATGTCATGCGCAGCTAACTACGCCTGGACCAACCGGCAGTTCATCGTGCACTGGGCTAGGGAGTCTTTCGCTAAGGTCTTCGGCAAAAGCCAGCAGGAACTGGGCATGAGGCAGATTTACGATGTTTGTCATAACATCGCTAAGATAGAGGAATATACCATTGATGGCAAGAAAGTGAGCCTTTGTGTTCACCGTAAGGGGGCAACCAGGGCTTTCCCCGCTGGACACCCTGATATCCCTGATATCTACCGGAGTATAGGTCAGCCGGTTCTCATTCCTGGGGATATGGGGCGCTGTTCCTATATAGCCCTGGGTACTGAGGGAGCGATGAGGGAGTCCTTTGGCTCCACCTGCCATGGTGCCGGTAGGGTGCAAAGTCGGTCAGCAGCCAAACGCAGCCTTCGGGGTGCCGATGTCGCCAGGGCACTTGAAGCCAAGGGGATTACGGTTAAGGCTGGCAGCATGGCTTCACTGGCTGAGGAAGCATCTGAAGCCTATAAGGATGTAACTGAAGTGGTTGACATAACTCACAAAGCAGGTATCTCACGTAAGGTGGCAAGGACAAAACCTATAGGTGTAATTAAGGGCTGATACCTTGCCATTTTGCTTCTCTATGTTGTAGAATAGAGCTTGGGAGGGGGAGGATGCCGATTTATGAGTATTTTTGTCCAAATTGCAAGAGCAGGTTTGAGCTACTCCGCTCCATGGGCAGTATTAATGAAGATGCCTTCTGCCCCGTATGCAATGCTAGAGGAGAGAAGGTCTTCTCCGCTTTCACCTCTTTTTCTAAGGACTCCGAAGGAATCTCCACATCTGTTGGGGGGTTTGACAAGTGTGCGGGGTGTACCACAGCTAGTTGCTCCTCTTGCTTTTAAAAAGCCAAACGAAAGCAAGAGTGAGAACCAGAGATATAAGCCAAAGAATTTTCTGGTGAACTCAATATTAAATGGAGGTATAGCATGCTGAAGAAGAATGTTGAGGAGGTCTTAGAGGAGATAAGACCTCGCCTTCAAGCTGATGGAGGCGATGTGGAGCTTGTAAGCATTGAGGAGGGAGTGGTGAAGGTAAGGTTCTTGGGAGGATGTTTTGGATGTCCCTTTGCCGCTATGACTCTCAAAACAGGGATAGAGGGCTACCTTAAGGAGAAGATACCTGAAGTGAAGGAGGTTATTTCAGTATAGTTCTATGTATTTTAAAAATGCTATTGAAGCCATAGGGCACACACCGCTAGTTGAAATGGGCCAAATGAGTCCCAATAAAAGGGTGAAAATCCTGGCCAAGCTGGAGGGGCAAAACCTGGGAGGGAGTGCCAGCATCAAGGACCGGGTAGCAAAATATATGATAGAAGAGGCTGAACAGAGCGGAGAGCTAACCAGGGACAGAACTATTATTGAAGCCACTAGCGGCAATACCGGGATAGCTCTAGCCTGGCTGGGGCGTAAGAAAGGCTATAAGGTTACTATCGTTATGCCCGATAATATGAGCCAGGAGAGGCAGCAGCTACTTAAAATCTTCGGCGCTGAGCTAATTCTTACCAAAGGGGCTTACGGGGTGCAAGGAGCCATTGATGCTGCCCAGGAACTGGCGGCTCAGGATAAAAGATACTTTATGCCTGACCAGTTCTCCAATCCAGCCAACCCGCTGGCTCACTATGAGACTACTGGTGCTGAAATAATAGACGATTTCCCCTATGATAAGATTGATGTTCTAATCGCTGGGGTTGGCACCGGAGGGACTATAACTGGGATTGCCCGGCGGTTGAAGGAGAGGTATCCCAATATCAGGGTAATCAGCGTGGAACCACCGCCAGATGATTCCATCCAAGGTCTGAAATGTATGGGTGACAGCTCTTTACCATTGATACCGGATTTAAGCCTTATTAATGAGAGGGCTATTGTTACCAGCCAACAGGCGGCTATAGTCACCAGGCAGTTGCTGAAGAAGGAGGGGGTCTTTGCCGGGTTATCTTCAGGAGCGGTAGTCCACCAGGCTATTAAGGCTGCCGATGAGATGGATGAGGGCAATATAGTGGCTATTTTAGCTGATGGGGGGTGGAAATATCTAAGCCTGGACTTCTGGACTAAAGACAAGTAGATATGGATGATAGTCAGCCAGCACAGATTTATTTGCCTTCGCCAAGCCAAAAAGGTGGTCTTTCACTAGAGGAAGCCATTGCCAGAAGAAGGTCAGTAAGAGACTTCACCCCTGAATCTATTTCTCAATCACAGCTATCACAGATACTGTGGGCAGCTCAGGGTATCACCGATACTCGATTGAAATTTAGAACAGCCCCCAGTGCCGGGGCTACCTATCCACTGGAAATTTTTGTTGTTTGCGGCAGGAATGGCATTGAAGGTATAGCTGATGGCATATACCACTACCATATAGACAGCCATTCTCTGGCTTTATGCCATAGTGGAGATGTGAGACCGGAGTTAGCTAAAGCGGCGTTAGGCCAGGAATTTATATATGAAGCCGCGGTGGATATAATCATTTGTGCTGTGTATAGTCGGACGCTGGTTAGCTATGGTGATAGGGGGGAAAGGTATGTTCACATAGAGGTAGGGCATGCTGGACAAAATATTTATCTTCAGGCTACTGCTCTGGGTCTGGCTACGGTAGCCATAGGTGCCTTTGATGATGAGCAAGTAAGAGAAGTTTTACGGCTGGATAAGCAGTATAGACCATTATATATTATGCCAGTGGGTAGGTAGACCTATCATACATGGGTAAAGGGTTTTATGGAGATTCAGGGCGTTGTGTATTTTGTTCGATATCCATAACGCAGTAGAAGAAATCCGCCGAAGCAAGGGTGAAGACACCTGCAACTATGGAATAGATAATGCCTAAGATTGCTATCATTGCCCCCTGGCCTCCACCTGTAGCAGCGCCGGCGATAATTGAACCAATAATGCCTACTACTAAGATAACCCATCCAAGAACCCTGAAGATACTTGCGGCAATCCGCATCATATGGTATTTCTTCTGCATTTATACTTCCCCCTTACTGGTTTTTTGTTTGATTAACCAGTATTCCAAGCTATCAGCCAGGGCTAGCCAAGATGCCTCAATGATATTGGTTGAGCTGCCGACAGTCCTCCATTCCTTAATCCCGTCGCTGGACTCAATGAGGACGCGAACCTGAGACTCGGTGCCAACGCTTTCCTCAAGGATGCGAACTTTATAGTCAACTAGCCTGATTTGGGCTAATTCGGGGTAAAACTGCAATAATGCCTTGCGTAGTGCTTGGTCCAGGGCATTAACTGGACCATTACCCTCGGCAGCGGTATGCATTAACTCGGTGCCTACCCTTACCTTTAGCATTGCCTCAGAAAGCATCTCCTCCAGGTTCTTTCTGGTAGGCGGGCGCCGCCTCTTCTCTATCACCACCATAAAATCAACCAGTTCAAATGGGGGGTGATAACCTGGCTTAGCCCGGTGAACCAGTAGCTCGAAGGATGCCTCGGCATTGTCATACTGGAAGCCACGACTCTCCAGCAACTTGACCTGCTCCAGCAGCTTTTGTGCCTCCTTGCCTTTTAAGGGCAAATCTAATCCCAGTTCCTTTGCCTTGTATATAATATTCCCTTTCCCTGATAGCTCAGATACCAGTACTCTTTGCTTATTACCTACCTGGTCTGGGTCTATGTGCTGATAGCTCTCCGCCCACTTGGTCAAGCCTGAAACATGAAGCCCTGCCTTATGACTAAAGGCACTGGAACCGACATAGGAGGAGAAGGCATCGGGAATTAGATTAGCCACCTCGCTTACATAGTGGGATACCTCGGTTAATTTAGCCAGTTGCTCATTGGTAACGCAATCAATACCCATCTTAAGCTTCAAATCTGGGATAATAGAACAGAGGTTAGCATTGCCGCAGCGCTCGCCATAGCCATTGATGGTGCCCTGAACCTGGGTGACCCCGGCGTTCACTGCAGCCAGGGTGTTGGCTACCGCCAGTTCACCATCATTATGAGCATGAATGCCTAGGGACACTGTAGTCTGCTTTCTAATAGCGTGGATAGCAGCCGTTATCTCGTTAGGCATTGTGCCCCCGTTGGTATCACACAATACCACGGTATCAGCCCCAGCCTCGGCAGCCACCTCCACCACCCGCAGAGTGTAGCTGGGACTAGCCTTAAAGCCATCAAAGAAATGCTCGGCATCAAAGAAGACGGTAAGCCCTTTGGCTTTAAGGTATCTTATGGAGTCAGCAATCATACTAAGGTTTTCCTCCAGGGTGGTTTCCAGTACCTGGGCGACCTGCAAATCTGAGCTTTTGCCGACAATAGTAGCCACCTTTACCCCGGCGTCAGCCAGAGCCATAAGGTTAGCATCGGTCTCGGCTTCAGCTTTGGGTCGTCTGGTGCTGCCAAAAGCAGCCAGCCTGGAGTGGGAAAGGGTTAAACTTTGAGCCTTCTTGAAGAACTCAATATCCTTGGGATTGGAGCCAGGCCAGCCGCCTTCTATAAAGTGGACGCCAAGCTCATCAAGCTTGCGGGCAATGTTTAGCTTATCAACCACAGAGAAGGAAATGCCCTCTCTCTGTGCCCCGTCCCGAAGTGTGGTATCATAAAGCTGAACTTGTACCAATTTCTAGCCTCCCACCTTCGCAGCAATTAAGTCTCCCATCTGCTTTGTCCCTACCCTTGTCTTACCTTCACCCATTATATCATAGGTGCGGTAGCCTTGGCTTAATACCTCATCAACGGCACTGTCGATAGTCTGTGCCTCCTTTATTAGGCCGAAGGAGTAGCGGAGCATCATAGCGATACTGAGGATAGTAGCAATGGGGTTAGCCATATCCAGTCCGGCACGGCGGGGGGCACTGCCGTGAATTGGTTCATACATGCCGAATATGTTGCCCCCTTCTTGGGGCACTCCGGCTAGACTGGCTGAGGGCAACATCCCCATAGAGCCAGCCAGCATTGATGCCTCATCGGTGAGAATATCACCAAACATGTTCTCGGTAACAATAACATCGAAGTATGTCGGATTCTGAATAAGTCGCATAGCGCAGGCATCAACCAGCATATGCTCCAGCTCTACATCAGGATAGTATTCGGCTACTTCCATAGCCACCTGTCGCCATAGTCGTGAGGACTCAAGCACATTGGCTTTATCCACAGAGGTCAATTTTTTACGCCGACCTCTTGCTAGCTCAAAGCCAACCCTGACAATACGCTCAATCTCCTGCTCGGAATAGGTCATGGAATCAGTAGCCCGCCTGCCCCGGGATGTCTGCCATTGCCTTTTGGGTCGGGCAAAGTAGAGCCCTCCAGTAAGCTCACGAACAAATATAAAATCTACCCCTTGGATAACATCTGGCTTCAGATTTGTAGAGTCAATCAGCGTAGGGAAGACCTTGACCGGGCGCAGGTTGGCAAAAAGCCCCAGTCCTTTCCGCAGTGTCAGGAGACCATCTTCAGGACGAACCTTGGCTTGGGGGTCGTCCCACCTGGGACCGCCTACAGCAGCCAGCAACACCGCATCGCACCTACGGCACATCTCCAGTGTATCTGGCGGAAGCGCTGTTCCTAGTTGGTCAATAGCAACCCCACCCACCAGCCCGTAGTGCAGATTGAAGCTGTGGTCAAACCTTTCGCCTATTGCCTGCAACACCTTGATTCCCTCATTAGCGACCTCAGGACCAATGCCATCGCCGGGTAGAACCGCCAGGTCGAATTGCACCTAAACCCTCCTAGTTAGTTTATTAACCTCACCCCATTAATCTCCCTTCCCTTACCAAGGGAAGGGAGTCAGGGGGATAGGTTACTAGATAATCTCCCTGCTAGCCAGTCGCTTCCTAGTATACTCAATAAGCCCGCCGGCTGAGATAAGCTCAGCCATAAACTTAGGGTAGGGCTTTGCCGTAAACTCCATGCCTCTGGTCAAGTTTTTTATCCTGCCGCTATATAGCTCGACCTCAAGGGTATCGCCAGCCTCAGTTTTATCTACAGCCGCATCGCATTCAAGCAGTGGCAAGCCTATATTTATGGCATTGCGAAAGAAGATGCGGGCAAAGCTCTTGGCTATTATACAGGATATTCCAGCCGCCTTAATAGCCAGCGGGGCATGCTCCCGTGAAGAGCCACAGCCAAAATTGGTGGTCGCCATCATTATATCCCCCGGCTTGACCTTTTTGACGAAGTCCCTATCTATATCCTCCATGCAGTGCTTTGCCAGCTCTGCCGGCTCAGACACATTCAGATAGCGAGCCGGGATAATAGCATCGGTATCAACATTAGCCCCGTATTTATGGACTTTGCCTTTTAACATGAAACCTCTTTTATAAGCGAATTACCTACCTGATTTAAGTTTTTCAATGTTAGTTCTAAGTAGATTTCTGATTGCGTCCAATTCACTATCTTGGTTTACAGGTAGCCATGGCCAATTACCTTCCTGATCAAGTGTTTGAAAGCCGAAAAATCTTCGTCTCGGACCTAAATACGCAAAAACCCTACCCTTATATTTCATGGAAACCCAATCTTGGATTGGATCTATTGCAATATTATCTTTATCCCAATTTTTCACTTCAGCCAAGAAATCATTAGCTGCCTTTCTCATATTATCGTCGGTAATGTATTCTAATATCTCACTTACTGACTTACGCGGTGGAGGTGGCTTGGGAATTTTAGGCACGTTTATTTCAGTGAACACTGGGATAACATCATTATCGTCTTCTGCCTTAATACATTTATAAGTGTAGAGTGAAATTGGAATATTTATCCATTTGCACCTTTCAAGTAAGGTAATGGAAAAGCTGGGAGCAATAAGGATGAGACGGGGAGGTTGGTCAGGCTTAATATTAGACTTCTCATATGCTTTTGAAATACTATCAATATGCCTTGAAGCATAATCGTAATAATCGATGCCCTGCATCAACATACCATCATCTTCCCACACTTTAAGTTCTACAACAGCTAGGGCTCCACCGCTATCTACCATCAATACATCGAGACGTTTCTCTCTATCAGTCTTCACTTGGCGGTCTACAAACTTCATTCCACCCTCTATCTTGGCCGCATAGTGTCTTATTAGTTCTTCAAGAGTATTCTCGTTAACTTCTACAACACTGTAGTCTTTCATAATAAACTCCTTCCCGTGGACTTACACCTCCACCAAAGCCTTCTCAAAATCCCTTACTTTAGGTGGCTTTTTGCCTTATCCTAGAATCTCCCCCGGGCTGGTAATCCTGCCCATTATAGCACTGGCAGCAGCCACCGCCGGATTAGCCAGATAGACCTCTGACTTGGGGCTTCCCATCCTGCCGACAAAATTACGGTTGGTGGTGGAGATACAGCGCTCGCCAGCAGCCAGAACCCCCATATGCCCTCCAAGGCAGGGACCACAGGTCGGGGTGCTGACCGCAGCGCCAGCCTTGATAAATGCCTCTATTAGTCCTTCGACCAGGGCGTCAAGGTATACCTGCTGTGAGCCGGGGATGATAATGCACCGCACCTCTGGGTGCACCTTTCTCCCTTTTAATATCTGGGCAGCAATTCTCAAGTCCTCAAGGCGACCGTTGGTGCAGCTGCCAATAACAGCTTGATTGATATCTATATTCTCTACCTGACTGACTGGTTTGGTATTGGCTGGCGAGTGGGGTAGGGCAACCTGAGGCTCTAGTAGCGAGACATCATACTCAATGACTTGTGAGTATTCAGCATCATTGTCCGGCTCATATACTAAGTATGGGCGTTTTGCTCGTGACTTTACATAAAGTTGCGTCTTATTGTCCACTCTAAAAAGACCGGCTTTAGCTCCAGCTTCAATAGCCATATTAGCCATGGTAAATCGACTGTCTATGGATAGTGTGTCTATAGCTTCGCCAACAAACTCCATTGCCGAATACAGGGCACCATCAACCCCAATATTGCTGATAGTATAGAGGATTAAGTCTTTACCACTTACCCATTTCCCTAGATTTCCGTGGTAGATTAGCTTGATGGTGGGCGGCACTTTCATCCAGATATCGCCAGTTGCCATGGCTGCGGCAATATCGGTTGACCCCATGCCGGTGGCAAAAGCACCTAGAGCACCATAGGTGCAGGTATGAGAGTCAGCCCCGATAACTACATCCCCGGGCAGCACCAAGCCCTGCTCGGGGAGAAGCACATGCTCAATGCCCATTTGACCCACTTCAAAGTATAGTATTTCTTGCTCACGGGCAAACTCTCGCATCAGCTTTGCCTGCTCGGCAGAAGCGATGTCCTTATTAGGCACAAAGTGGTCAGGCACCATTACCACCTTTTTGGGGTCAAAGACCTTATCTACCCCTATTCTTTGAAATTCCCTTATGGCAATGGGGGCAGTAATATCATTAGCTAGAATCAGGTCAACCCTAACATTTATGAATTCGCCCGGGCTCACTTTCTTTTTATCAGTATGGGCAGCGAGTATCTTCTCAGCTAAGGTCAATATAGCTTCCTTTCTCTGGAATGATTAGAAATCAGGCTTAAGATAGGCTGTCGTCCAATAAACTGGGGGAATGAATAATATAATCAACATAGGAGGCAGCCGAAAACCTACCCAGCTGCCTTTTTAGCAGCTAGTAATCTATTGAGGGCATTCATATAGGCCTTGGCGCTGGCAACAATAATGTCAGTATCGGCGCCCCGCCCGGTATAGGTTATGCCCTTGCTCTCTATCCTTATCAGCACCTCACCGATAGCATCAATACCCTCAGTTACTGATTTAACCGCGAATTCAGTAAGCACATTAGGCACACCCACTATTCTATTAATAGCCTTATACACCGCATCAACTGGACCAGCGCCCAGGGCAGCATCGGCTAGAACCTGACCCTCAGGGCCAATAAGCATAACTGAGGCGGTGGGAATACCTCTATCACCACAGGATATCTGGACACGGTCAAGATGGTAGACTTCAGAGACGGTGCGTAACTCCTCGGCAATAAGGGATTCAATGTCTCTATCAGTGATTCCCTTCTTTTTATCCGCTAGCTCTTTAAACGCGGAGAAGGCTCGGTCAAAGTCGGCCTTGCTCAAGCTATAGCCCAACTCTGCCAGGCGCTCTTTAAAGGCGTGCCGCCCGCTAAGCTTGCCCAGCACCAAGCTGCTCGCCGGTATGCCCACGGTTCTGGGGTCCATTATTTCATAGGTTATCGGCATCTTGATTATGCCATCCTGATGGATTCCTGACTCGTGGCGGAAGGCATTAGCCCCAACGATTGCTTTATTGGGCTGAACCACAAAGCCGGTTAGCTCGCTTACCAATCGGCTGGTTTTATAGATTTGGGTAGTATTGACATCGGTCGTTAGGTTGAAAAAATCCTTACGGGTTCGGATAGCCATGACAATTTCCTCAAGGGAGGCATTGCCTGCTCTTTCCCCGATACCGTTAATGGTGCACTCCACCTGTCTGGCTCCCCGCTTGACCGATTCTAAGCTATTGGCTACGGCTAGTCCTAAGTCATCGTGGCAGTGAACGCTAACTATAGCCTGATTGATGTTGGGCACATTGTTGAGAATTCCCTCAATGAGTCTGCCAAACTCGTCAGGGATGGCATAGCCCACAGTGTCAGGGATATTCACCGTGGTAGCGCCAGCATCAATAACTGCTTTCAGGATTTGATAGATATATTCAGGCTCGGTTCGGCTGGCATCCATCGGCGAAAACTCTATGTCATCGGTATATTTCTTAGCCCGAGCCACCATCTCCCC
Organism: Dehalococcoidia bacterium; assembly: GCA_030608005.1. GTDB lineage: Bacteria > Chloroflexota > Dehalococcoidia > Dehalococcoidales > BS750m-G39 > JAUWIX01. The sequence continues at coordinate 24,838 of JAUWIX010000005.1, read as the reverse complement.
AGCGGTGTGCAAAACCTCCTCTCGGCTCTTCTTTAGTTGATAACCGAGGTGTATATCTGAAGATGAGAGAAACACATGTATTCGTGGGTGTTCTGCCTCTTTGACTGACTCCCAAGCCCGGTCTATATCTTTGGGGGCAGCCCGGGCTAGAGCACAGATTATGGGAGTGCGGATTTCCCTGGCAATAAGCCTTACTGCCTCAAAATCACCCGGAGAGCTGATGGGGAAGCCAGCCTCAATAACATCTACATTAAGCTTCTCCAGTTGCCTGGCTATCTCCAGCTTCTCCTGGGCATTTAATGTCCCTCCTGCTGCCTGCTCCCCATCCCGCAGGGTGGTATCAAATATAATTACCTTATCCATCGAAAATTCCCTTTACTCTTTATTCCTGCCAACCCATCCCCCTGACCCCCTTCCCTTACAAGGGAAGGGGGAATGTTTTGTAAGAGGGACTTCGTCCCTCTCTATTTATCTTTCCCCTCAGACTTCTCTTCAGGAATATAGCTAAGTAGTTTTACTACCATTGCTCTTATCCTATCAACGTAAGTCTGAACCTCTTCAATTGTAAGCCCAGCTTCGTAATAATTGCTGTGTAAGTAGCTGGCATCTCTATAGACACTCAATATACTATCATCCTCAGTTTCCCTAGCTAGCCTTCTGGCATAATCACTGATTTCCCAATGGGCCTTAAGCTCTGCCCCTTTGCTCGCTGCTACTGCCTTTATTGCCTCAGCCAAGCTTCCCCACAAGAACTCGCCTGCTTTGCCAGCATCACCAGCCTGAATAGCATTAAGGGCATTCTCAAAGTAGTGAATGCTTTGAGCTTTATACTTTTCTAATAATTCCGTATGGTTCATCTAGCTTTCTTAGCCTTCTTTGTTGGTATGTCGTAACTCAAAATATCACCTGTCCTGGCATCTACCTTGACTTTGGCTATCTTAACCGCTAATGCCCCGACATCTATATCTACCTGCCAAACATCGCCTTCCTTAACCGCCTTTAATGGCAAGGCAACAGGACTATACTTTTTAATAAAGGAGTGAGCAATATCCATAGCCTTGTCAGCAGTGTCTACCTTTGCGGCTCTAACATAATCGCCTAACTCAGCATCAAACTTGTACACTATATCGAACACGCTTTTAACTGTTTTGGCAGCTCCAAGTTTCTCCAGCAATGGATCCAACTTCTTTGACGTAAACTCCAAAAACGACTTTAGTTCTTCGCCTTTTAGAGTCCTTTGGACAATATTTGGCCCCATTGAGCCAAAGATTATACCTATCATCTTGGCAATGACTAAGTCTTGATTTTCTAACACGCTTAATCGTTTCTTAACGTCCTCTATTTCGTCGCTCATAGCAAACCTCCTATTTCCCCTTCAGCCAGGGCATCATCTGGCGCAGCTCAGCGCCCACCTCCTCAATGAGGTGTTCCTCATCCATGCGCTTTAGAGCATTATACACCGGGCGACCAGCCTGGTTTTCCAAAATCCACTCTTTAGCGAAGCTGCCATCCTGAATCTCAGCCAGGATTTGCGCCATCTCGTCTTTAACCATGTCATCAATGACCCGTGGTCCTCGAGTATAATCACCGTACTCGGCGGTGTCACTGACCGAGTAACGCATGTAATTCAAGCCCCCCTGATAAATCAGGTCAACAATAAGCTTAAGCTCGTGAAGGATTTCAAAGTAGGCTATCTCTGGCTGATAGCCAGCCTCAACCAGCGTCTCAAACCCGGCCTTTATCAGACCTGAGACTCCACCACATAACACCGTTTGTTCACCAAAGAGGTCGGTCTCTGTCTCTTCAGCGAAGGTTGTCTCAATGACCCCCGCTCGGCTGCAACCGATACCCTTGGCGTAGGCAAGGGCAATATCCTTTGCCTTGCCTGAGGCATCTTGATGGACAGCGACTACTGCTGGTGGTCCTATCCCCTCGGTATAGAGTTGCCTCAGCATATGACCGGGGCATTTGGGGGCTATCATGGCGACATCGATGTCGGGAGGCGGAATAACCTGCCCATAGTGGATGTTAAAGCCATGGGAAAACATCAGCATATTGCCTGGGGCTAGCCCCCTTTCAATTGACCCATAGTAGATGTCTCGGTGCAGGTTATCCGGAGCCAACATTACAATAATATCCGCTTCCTTAGCCATCTCAGCCGCTGTCAGCACCCTGAAGCCGGCATCCTTAGCCTTATTCCAGCCCTCGCTTCCCTCTGCCTCAGCCACTATCACCTGGCAGCCGCTATCCCTGAGGTTTTGAGCCTGGGCATGCCCCTGACTTCCATAGCCGACAATGCCCACCACCTTCCCTTTAAGCAAAGCTAGGTCGGCATCGCTATCATAATATATCTTAGCCATAATTTATCTCCTTTACTTTTATTTATCGGGATGTTTTCTGTCCTTTAGCCCGAGCCTTAGGTGACTTTTTCTGCACCGGGAGCGAGCCTGAGCCACCTCGGGTCATAGCTATACGCCCTGTCCTGGTTATTTCCTTGATACCAAAACCACGAAGCAGATTGAACAGGGAATTGATTTTCTCCTCGTCGCCGGTAACCTCAATGGTTACCGAATCAGAGGCAACGTCTACAATATTTGCCCTGAAAATATCCACAATCTGAATAATCTCGCTTCTGGTAGAGGAAGTGGCTTTCACTTTTATAAGTGCCAGTTCCCGGGCAATCATGTCATCTCCGGTAATATCAGAGACCTTGACTACATCTACCAGCTTATCTAAGTGCTTCCTAACCTGTTCCACCATGGTGGTTGCCCCACCGACGACAATGGTCATGCGCGATAGATGGGGCACTTCGCTATGTCCCACGGCAATGCTTTCAATATTGAAGCCACGCCTTCGGAAAAGGCTTGCCATCCGGTTGAGCACCCCGGGCTTATCCTCTACCAGGGCGACTATGGTGTGCTTTGTCGTGGCCATGCTGGCACCTCTTTTCTAGACTCAGATATTGCTCACCGGGAGCTTGGCGGAATCGGAAAGGACTTCGGCTTCTTTCTTGGGCTCTTCCAGGACTTCGGCTAAAGCCGCTCCTGGCGGCACCATAGGATAAACATTCTCCTCTGGCTCTATGGCAAAATCTATCAGGAACGGACCTTGTTCCTCCGTTGCTTTTTGGATAGCTGGAACCACTTCTTCCTTATGTTTAACCCTTAACCCGGGAAAGCCATATGCATCAGCAATCTTTACAAAGTCTGGACCACTCAGTGGCGTAGCTACATATCGCTTTTTATAGAACATCTCCTGCCATTGCCTTACCATTCCCAAATAGCCGTTATTTAGGATGGCTATCTTAACCGCTATCTTCTCTTGAACTATGGTGGCTAACTCCTGAATTGTCATCTGAAAACCACCATCGCCAGCTATACACCAGACGGTCTCATTAGGACAGCCCACCTTAACTCCCATAGCTGCAGGAAGCTCAAATCCCATAGTCCCCAATCCGCCTGACGAGATTAGGCTATTTGGCTTATTATACCAGTAGTGTTGAGCTGCCCCCCTCTGGTTCTGCCCCACTCCGGTAACAATAATAGCCTTGCCCTGTGTTACCTCGTATATTTTACGAATGACAAACTGGGGCAGGAGCCCTTCGCTGTCCCTGATAACTGTTGAGGGGTGCTCCTTTCGCCAGTCGTCAAGCTGTTGAACCCAATCAATATGTTCAGCGGAAATAATTAGCTTATTTAATTCCTGAAGGACGGCTTTTACATCGCCAACAATGGGCACATCCACACGCACGTTTTTGCCGATCTCTGCTGGGTCTATATCAATATGGATGATATTGGCATGGGGGGCAAAGCCACTTACCTTAGCCGTAGCTCTATCATCAAACCTCATCCCGATAGCAATAACGAGGTCAGCAGCATCAACCGCCATATTAGCATAAGCCATTCCATGCATCCCCAGCATCCCATAACTTAGAACATGAGACTCAGGGAAACAACTAATGCCCAATAGGGTAGTAACCACTGGCACTTGTGCTTTCTCCACCAACTGCTTTAATTCAGTAAACGCCCTAGAGATAATTACCCCTCTACCGGCAATAATAAGAGGTCGCTGAGCCTCATTTATCAGCTTAGCTGTCTTCTTAATCTGTGCTGGGTGCCCTTGGAGTGTTGGTTTATAGCCGGGCAAATCAACCTTGCTTGGGTAGTGAAATTCAGCCTGGTCTATGAAGACGTCTCTCGGTATATCAATAAGCACTGGTCCAGGTCGACCACTTTTGGCTAGATAGAAAGCCTCCTTAACTATCCTGGGTAGTGAAGCCGCATCAAGAACAAGATAGTTATGCTTGGTAATGGGTAGGGTGATACCGGTAATATCTACCTCCTGGAAGGCGTCTTTGCCAATAAATGGTCTGGCTACCTGACCGGTTATAGCCACTACAGGTACCGAATCAAGGTGGGCATTAGCAATACCGGTTACCAGATTGGTAGCCCCAGGGCCTGAGGTAGCCATGCATACCCCCACCTTTCCTGTGGCTCTAGCATAGCCGTCGGCGGCATGGGCTGCCCCCTGCTCATGGCGCACCAGAATATGGCGAAGCTGGGGATATTGGGGAAAGGTATCATATAGAGGTAATACAGCTCCACCAAGGATACCAAAAATAACCTCTACCCCTTCCCTTACCAGACTTTCACATATCATTTGAGCCCCGGTCATCTTCATAATAGCTCCTTTATCCACTGAACACTGCCCCGGTGCTAGCTGAAGTTACTTTTTCTGCATAGCGCTTGAGATAACCTGTTTTAACTTTAGGCTCAAACTCAGCTAGCTGCGCCAGACGCTCAGCTCTCTCTTTATCACTGAGCTCTACATCAAGCCGATAATTTGGAATATCAATCTTGATTATATCCCCATTCCTTAGGGCGGCAATAGGTCCACGGCTGGCTGCCTCAGGGGAGACATGCCCGATAGCCGCCCCCCGAGTTGCTCCAGAAAAACGCCCGTCCGTTATAAGGGCTACCTCTTTATCCATACCCATGCCGCTGAGGAGGGCAGTAGGGGTGAGCATCTCCCTCATCCCAGGTCCTCCTTTAGGTCCTTCATAGCGGATAACCACCACTTCACCTGGCTTTACGCTGCCACCCATAATGGCGGAGGTAGCTTCTTCTTCGGAGTCGAAAACCCTGGCTGCTCCCCGATGAACCATCATTTCAGGGGCTACCGCTGCCTTTTTTACCACTGCGCCTTCAGGTGCCAGATTGCCAAAAAGGATAGCAATACCTCCTGTAGGTGAATGAGCATTGGTAACGGGGCGGATAACCTCTTTATCCCTAATCCGGCTGTCAACGATGACCTCAGCCACTGATTTTCCTGATACTGTTTTTGAATCCAGGTTTAATAGTTCCTTTAGTTGTTTCATCACTGCAGCTATGCCACCAGCCCGGTCTAAATCCTCAATATGATAATCGCCAGTTGGTCTTAGCTTGGACAAATGAGGAGTGCGTTGGCTGATTTGGTTTACCATTGATAGCGGAAAATCAACCCCTGCCTCATGAGCTACTGCCATAAGGTGCAGAACTGAATTAGTGCTACCACCTAATGCCATATCAACAACAAAAGCATTATGGATGGAATCCCTATTTACAATATCTCTAGGGCGGATATCATTGGCGAGAAGCTCCATAACCTGCTGCCCTGCTTTTTTGGCTAGCTGAATCCGCCTGGCATCAACAGCCGGAATGGTGCCATTGCCCACCAATCCCATTCCCAGGGCTTCAGTTAGGCAATTCATGGTGTTGGCGGTGAACATTCCAGAACAACTGCCGCAGCCGGGGCAAGCAAACTCCTCCAACTGCTCCAGTTCCTCCTGATTCATTTTTCCAGCGGCTACCTTTCCCACTGCCTCAAAGACAGAGCTAAGGTCGAGCTTTTCCACTTTGCCATTATTGTCTAGACGCCCTGCCAGCATTGGACCACCGCTGATGAAGATAGCTGGTAGGTTTAATCTTACCGCTGCCATGAGCATCCCAGGGATTATTTTGTCGCAATTGGGAATAAAAACCAGGGCATCGAAAGCATGAGCCTCAGCCACTATCTCCACTGAATCAGCTATTAATTCCCGGCTGGGAAGGCTGTATTTCATACCTGGGTGGTTCATAGCAATGCCATCACATACAGCAATAGTATTGACCTCAAAGGGGACACCCCCGCCACTGCACACCCCAGCCTTAACTGCCTCAGCAATGTCTGGTAAATGTATATGTCCGGGGACAATCTCGCTAAAGCTATTGATAACACCGATGAGGGGCTTATCTATGTCAGCCCGCCTCCAGCCTACGGCGTGCAATAAAGCCCTGTGGGGGGCACGCTCTATGCCTCGTTTAACAGTATCGCTTTTCATCTCTCCCTCTCCCTATGTATAGTAATTAAAAACCGCCCCTGCGGGGACGGATTAAGATCTCCGAAATCCCACCTCCAGCTTGTTGTCACAACATAGCATAGCGTTCATTTATTGTCAAGATTATCCCCGTTTGGTTAGCCTTCTATGGCTCTTATCTTATTTAGCCTTCTTAGGTGTCTTCCGCCTTCAAACTTGGAAGTAAGAAAAACCTCAATAATTTCACGCACTGTATCTTGCGCTTCCCCTGTCCCCAGACAGAGGATATTGGCATCATTATGCTGGCGAGCCCGGCGAGTGCTGAAGGCATCGTGACATAGGGCGGCTCTGATTCCCTTAACCTTATTAGCGGCGATACTCATACCAATGCCAGTATCGCATATTAAAATACCGCGTTCAAAATCACCCCTAGCTACCCTTTCAGCCACCTTTTTGGCAATATCGGGGTAGTCCACTGAGTCAGCGGTATAGCAGCCAAGGTCCTCATAGCTATGCTCCATCTGAGTGATTAGCTTTATAATAGATTGCTTGAGGTTTAGCCCTCTATGGTCACAGCCAATGGCAATATGCACCGTCTTAACCTCCCTCCGTAAACGCAAGGCTTGGGCATACTTGCTTTAGTTCCTCCCTTGATATAGCGCCTTCCCGCAAAACCATAGGAGTTTCCACGGTCAAATCAACTATAGTAGATTCCTTGCTGCTTGGGCATCTGCCGCCATCAATAATCAAGTCTACCTTATCACCCAATTGAGCGTAGACTTCGTCAGCAGTCAATGCGCTTGGCTTGCCACTCAGATTGGCACTTGTGCCCACAATAGGAGCACCCAGACCTCGGGCGAGGGCAATAGGGACAGGGTGGGCAGGAATGCGAACTGCTACCGTTGTACCCCCGCCAGTGATGATATCAGGGACCGATTCGGACTTGGGTAACACCATGGTCAAGGCACCAGGTAGAAATTTATCAGCTAGGAGCCAGGCAATCTGGGGCACCATAGAGGCAACCTCACCTATCTGAGATGTATCAGCTAGAAGCAGGGGGAATGCCATACTGCGTGGTCGCTCCTTTACCCGATAAACCCGCTCCACGGCGTAACGAACGCTGATGCAGGCACCCAGCCCATAGACAGTATCGGTGGGGAAGGCAACTATCCCCCCCTGTTTGAGAATAGAGATACCCTGCTCAACTTGCTGTTGGATAGATAAAGACAGCTTATTCTCCATTAGCTTTCTTCTTGACGATAGTATATCACAGTGGTAATCTGTGTTCTATAAGATATGGCTAAAGATAAGTCAAAACAAACTCCAAATGATAGCCACCGGGTAGCAACCAGCGGCGATATTGAGGTCTCCACCTATTTGGAAATCGCCAAGGAGATAGGCGGTGAGCAGCCTGCTGTGGCAAAGGAAGCTATACCCAGTGCCGAGCGCGAGGCTATAATTGTCATTGACTTTGGCTCGCAATATAGCATGTTAATCGCCCGGCGAATACGCGAATGCCAGGTATATTGTGAGCTAGTACCCCATGATACCCCCTGGAAGAAGATAGCTCCGTTGAATCCCAAGGGATTTATCCTCTCTGGAGGCCCAGCCAGCGTCTATGAAGTTGGTGCGCCTCTGGCTCCGGCTTATATTTATGAGAGCCATCTGCCAGTATTGGGCATATGCTACGGGATGCAAGTCCTCACCTACCAGCTAGGCGGACAGGTTATACCGGGGGCAAAGCATGAGTATGGTCATGCCATTCTTCACCTGAGCGATGTAGATTCGCCTCTATTTGCCGATTTATCTCCCTCCTCTCCGGTGTGGATGAGCCATGCTGATAAGGTTGAGGAAATGCCGCCTGGTTTTACCGCCTTAGCCTATACTGAAAATTCGCCCTTTGCCATTATGGGCAATAGTGAGAAAATATTCGGTCTCCAGTTTCATCCTGAGGTAGCCCATACCCCCGAAGGAAAGACAATCCTGAAGAACTTTGTCTACCGGGTATGCGGCTGCAAGGGAAACTGGACAATGAGCAGCTTCATAAATGATAGCCTGTCTAGAATTAAGAGACAGGTAGGCAAAGGCAAGGTCATCAGTGCTCTCTCGGGAGGGGTAGATTCAGCGGTAGTCGCCACCTTCATCCACCGAGCTATCGGTGACCAGCTTACCTGCATCTTTGTCAACCACGGGCTGCTTCGTCGTGAGGAAGTTGAAAGAACCTTTAATGTCTTTCGGCTCAATTTGGGGATGAATATCGTCTATGTTGATGCCAGCGAAAGATTCCTCCGCCGCCTGAAAGGGGTGATAGACCCCGAGATGAAGCGCAAGATTATCGGCGAGGAATTTATCCGGGTATTTGAGGAGGAAGCCAAGAAAATAGGTAAGGTCGATTTCCTGGCTCAGGGGACGCTTTACCCTGATGTCATTGAAAGTGCATTATCAGGAAGCAGAGCCTCAGCCAAGATAAAAACCCACCACAATGTTGGTGGACTGCCAGCCAAGATGACGCTCCAGTTGCTTGAACCACTGCGAGACCTGTTTAAGGATGAGGTGCGCCAGGTAGGGCTGGCTTTAGGACTCCCTGAAGAGATGGTATGGCGCCAGCCCTTCCCCGGTCCAGGTTTGGCTATTCGCATTATTGGTGAGGTGACCAAGGAGAAACTGGAGATACTGCGGGCGGCTGACTGGGTGGTGATGAACGAGATTAAAAAGGCAAAGCTATATCGCCAACTTTGGCAGAGCTTTGCTATCCTCACCGATGTGAAATCTGTAGGAGTAATGGGCGACTACAGGACCTATGGCTATCTGGTTGCCATCCGTGCTGTAACCAGCGAGGATGCTATGACTGCCGACTGGGCGCGTGTCCCTTATGACCTGCTGGCTCGGATTTCCAACCGCATAGTTAATGAAGTCCCCGGGGTAAACCGGGTAGTCTATGACATTACCTCCAAACCCCCGTCAACTATAGAGTGGGAGTGAGCGTAGCTTGAAGGGGCGAAGCCCCTTCAAAAGGTGAGGGGGAGGATGTCCCTGCATTGTGACTGCTTCTCTTGAGATTCTAGGGTTTAAAGTAGAATCAATAACCAAAAAGCTAAAGCCCATTTTTGTAGCCTGTTTCCCCCCAATCACCTTATTGAGCACCTGATTTACGATTTAAATCTGTAGCTTAAATTTGGCATAGACATATCTAATTTCCCTTTGCCTTACCCGATGAATTTTGTTTACAATAAGCTGTTATTGCGCTAGTATCAGCCATCATACTGTTGTTAAGGACAAGAAAATGCGCATAGAAAAGCAAAGATACACTGAGCGCTTCGGCTCGAGAGAAACCTTCTGGGTATCCACTGAAGCATATCCAACTTCCCAATAAAGGTTGACGGGATTACAGCGATAGGCTACAATAAAAATGTATACCATCTGGCAAAAATTACAATTCCTCACAGAAGATGAATTCCCCATCACAACTCTAAATCACTTTGAGGACTAAAATTTTTCTTTGAGGCTGGGAGGTTGAAATGTGTCCTATAGCCGGCATCTATAGCAAGAATAATAGCGATGTTTCCAACTCAATCAACCTTATGCTTAATACCATGTGCCACAAGAAGCCTGGCGAGGGTTGGCTAATTGCTAATGGTGACATGGAGAAGTGGCAAGGGGACATCAATTCTAGAGCAGAGATAGTGTACAGAAAGGGAGCTCTGGGGCAAATCTCGTTTGCTACAGGAGCTAAGCAACTGGAGCGTCCGTATCTTGATTACAGAGGCCGATTGGCTCTACTGTATGAAGGGAAGCTCTATAACTACAAAAAGTTGAGGTCAAAGCTTTCAGAGAATCACCAACTGGTAACTGGAACTGCAGCCGAGATAATCGTCCATTTATTATTGGAGAACAGATACCAAGGCGACCTGGAGGAGGCACTAAGGGAGGTCCTTGCCGATATAGATGGTTCTTATACCATGGCTGTAAGCGATGGAGTTAAAACTATCTTGGTTCGTGACCCGGTGGGGAAGAGACCAGCATATATTGCCGAGAACAGCAAATACACAGCCTTTGCTTCATAGAAGAAGGCATTGTGGAAAGTGGGACTGCGAAATGTAAAACCCCTACGGGCAGGAATGTTCGCTACTTTTGAAGGAGATACTATCACGGTCAGCCAAGCTTTGCCGATTAGTAGTGAAGATTTTGAAATTGGGATAAAAGACTCAGATAGCGCCATAGATGCATACCGAAAGGTGCTTTATTCAGCGATAGAGAAGAGGATACCAAATACAGGTAGAGTTGGTGTTCTTGTATCGGGAGGAGTTGATAGTTGCTTGATAGCTAAACTGGTCAGTGAACTTGCCGCTGAAAAGGGAGTAGAGGTAATTACCTATACCGCTGGATTGGCTAACGCTCCGGATATAGATTACGCTGAAAGCTTTGTTCATGATTTAGGACTAAGGCACAGGGTGAGAAAGCTAAGTATTGATGAAGTAGAAGCTTATATCCCAAAGGTCATTCGAGCGATTGAAGAAAGGGATTTCATTCAGATTGAGGCTGGTATCGGGGTTTACGCTGCAGTTGAAATGGCAAGCCAAGATGGGATTAAGATAATCTTTTCCGGACAAGGACCAGATGAGCTCTGGGGTGGCTACTCTTGGTATCCTAAAGTTATTGCCGAAGAAGGTTACCAGGGCTTCCAGCAGCGGATATGGAGTGACCTGGAGAGAGGTGATATAGAGACCTTGGACAGGGAAAATAAGATTGCCATGGCTCATGGAGTTGAAATGGTGTTTCCCTACCTTGATATGGAGGTAATTAAAGTAGCCATGAGCACATCCCCCAGATTAAAGGTCAGTTCCAAAAATGGCGATATAGGAAAGCTTCCCCATCGGGCACTGGCGGAAGCGGTGGGAGTGCCAGAAACCTATGCCAACAGACCTAAGGATGCGACACAGCACGGCACTGGTATTCACAATATCCTCGATAAAATAGCCCAAAGGAATGGTTTTACTCCTGAATTGGTGGAAGATATTGGCTATACTAGCCAGCAGATTACCAAGGAAAGGCTGGGCAGTTCCTCCCGCTATGGATACCTCTTCGGCGAGGAAGAGCTATGGACAATCCCCAGCCATATACAACTTTTCCTGGATGTGACAGCATATGATAATAGTTTGTTGAATGAGCAACAGAGAGCCAGGATAGAGCAGTTTTTGCAGAAGGCTGAACTCCACTATGAGAACTTATCTCAGTTTTGAGGATGGGGGTGGAAAATGCGTATAGAAAAGCAAAGATACACTGAGCGGTTCGGCTCGATAATGATAAATGATGTTCAAAAAGTTCTTGAGCTTGATTCTGGGAGAAGAGCTGACATGCCGCTTAAGGAAGCAATAGCTGTGGACAAGATAGAAGAGGATGTTATCAAAGACTTTGAGGAGAAGATGGCTATTGTTATCCCGGTTAAGAATGAGAAGCTCAAGCTCTTTGAGGGGGTTATCACCGGTGTACCCCACGAGTGCCTGGTAATAGTAATTTCTGACAGTGAACAAACGCAGATTGACCGATTCAAGATGGAAAGGGATACCTTAAACCAGTTTTGTCACTTTACTCAGCGCAAGGCTCTGATTATCCATCAAAAAGACCCCTTTATAGCTCAGGCTCTAGTCCAGGCGGGATATACCGATTTGCTGGATGAAGATGAAAAGGCGGTAAGGGATGGCAAAAGTGAGGGGATGGTAATCGGCTTACTGGCGGCTGTGCTGATGGGAAAGGAATATGTCGGTTTTGTTGACGCTGATAATTACTTTCCCGGGTCAGTTTGGGAGTATGTGAAGTGCTATGCTGCTGGCTTCAGCATTTCACAGTCGCCATATGCTATGGTCAGGATTCTGTGGCGATATAAACCGAAGGTAACAGGCGAAATCTACTTCAGAAAATGGGGGCGGGTATCAGAAACAACAAATAAATGCCTGAATTCTCTAATTTCAGCCAAAACCGGCTTCGAAACTGATATCATAAAGACAGCCAATGCTGGTGAACATGCTATGAGCATCAAGCTGGCGAAAATACTCCCCTATGCTTCGGGTTACGCCGTCGAGCCGCAGGAGTTTGTATCCCTCTTTGAAGGCTACGGCGGTGTATTCCCCACGGCTAATCAGAGAGTAACCAAGCATGGTGTAGAAATATTCCAGATAGAAAGCAGAAACCCTCACTTTCACGAGGAAAAAGGCATTGGGCACTTGCGGGAAATGTTACTTCAGGGGCTTGGCACCGTCTATCACTCCTTACTTTGTGACGAGTGGACGAAACAAATGATTATCAGGGAGCTGCTAGCCCAACGGGCTCTCAAGCGAGGTGAGGAGCCAGCCAAGCCCCGTATTAACCGCCCTCCTGGCAAAATAAACATCAACAGCTTCATCGACTTTATGGCTGAGCGTATGGACTCATATTCAGCATTAAAAGGATAGTGATGCTAAATTATTCCACAGAGCCTCGACTGATAGCCTTTGATATGGATGAGACCTTAATTGCTGATAGGTTTATTTTCAGATTGGCTCATAGATTTGGCTTTGAGGCGGAGCTAAAGGAGATAATATCAAGGAATATTCCAGAGTACGAGAAGACAAGAAGCATCGCCTCTTTGCTGAAAGAAATAAGAGTAGAGGAAATTATTGATACCTTTGACCAAATTCCGCTGTCACCGGGTACCCAACTGACTATGCTGAAACTCAAAAGAGAAGGGCATGTGCTTGCTATTATTAGCGACAGTTACACTATAGTTGCTGAGCGTTTAAAGGAAAGGCTGGGTTTTGATTACACTGTAGCTAACAAGCTTGTTGTGAGAGACGGCAAGATAACCGGAGAAGTGGAGATGCCGTTAAATTGGGCGAGCGACAGAAAGGGGTGCCTGAAGCATTCAGTGTGCAAGCTAAATGCCCTGGTCAGTCTTTCGGAAAAGGCAAAAATACCACTAGAAAGAACTGTAGCTGTTGGCGACAATATTGCTGATATATGCATGCTCAGGCAAGCTGGCCTCGGGATAGCCTTCAATCCGAAAACCCAAGCTGTTGAGCAAAGCGCTGATATTACGATAAACACACACATGTCCCACCTTTTAACCATCATAGGGGAGCAAAGATTCCCAATTGAAGGAGAGAGGACGTAGGAGGTGAAAGCTGAAGATACTGGTTGTTGGTGGTGGGGCTAGGGAGCATACCCTGGTCGGGAAGCTAGCCCAGAGCCCCAAGGTTAAAGAAATTTATGTGGCTCCGGGTAATGCCGGCACCGCTAAGATTGCCCATAACCTTGCTCTTAGTCCCAATGATATAGAGTTGCTGGTTAGGGTAGCTCAAGAAAAGAGGATTGACCTTGTCGTTATCGGACCTGAGGCTCCCCTGGCTGATGGTATTGTTGACCAGTTCATAGTCAGGGGCATTCCTATTTTTGGTCCCACCAAGCGAGCCACTGAGATAGAATCGAGCAAGGTTTTCGCCAAGGAGCTGATGCAAAAATATAATATCCCTTGCGCCCGAAGCGCCAGCTTTTCTGAATATAATAGGGCGAAGGAATATATAAAGCGACAGAATCCACCTATTGTGGTTAAAGCCGATGGGCTAGCGGCGGGGAAGGGGGTAACTGTAGCCGATTCAATCCCACAAGCCTTAGACGCTCTGTCCAATATAATGGAGGCTAGAGCCTTTGGTTCTGCTGGGGAGCGGGTGGTCATTGAGGAGTGTCTATCGGGAGAAGAGATGAGTGCTTTCGCCTTTACCGATGGCAAAACTGTCATCCCGATGGTATCAGCTTGCGATTATAAACCGGTATTTGATGGTGACCAGGGACCTAATACTGGTGGTATGGGTAGCTATAGCCCGCCACACTTTATGAGTCTGACCCTGGCTAAGAAAGTAAAGGAGACCATTATGGAGCCGGCGGTAAAGGCTATGGCTAGAGAAAAAAGACTTTACAGAGGCGTTTTATATGGCGGGCTAATGATTACTAATAACGGACCAAAGGTGCTAGAATTTAATGCCAGGTTTGGTGACCCGGAGACACAGGTTACCCTCCCTTTGCTCAAAACTGACCTGGTTGATATTATGCTGGCAGTGGTTGATAACAAGCTTGAGCAGATAAATGTGGAATGGAGCCAGGACGCCTGTGTTGGAGTGGTAATGGCATCAGCCGGCTACCCCCGAAGCTATAAAACAGGCTTCCCTATCACCGGGCTGGATAATTTAGACAAAGATATCCTAGTATTTCATGCTGGAACAAAGGTGGGTTTGGAGCTGGGGCAGGTGTTAACCAGCGGGGGAAGAGTGCTCACTGTGGTCGCCATGGGTAAGACCATCGCTGATGCTAGACAGAAGGTCTACGCTAATATCTCTAGGATTCACTTTGATGGCTGCTACTATCGCAAGGACATCGCCGAAATAAAGAGAAGCCAATAGAGGAATGGTAAAGGAGAGTTAAGGAGAGGCGAAACCTCTCTTATATAAATAATTCCCCTTCCCCTTGTCAAGGGGAGGGGGATAAAGGGGATAGGGTTACCAAGTAAATATCTAAAGGGGTGAGGTAGATAATATGCCACTAGTAGCTGTGGTCATGGGTTCTAAATCGGATGCCGAAGCTGTGCAGCCAACGCTGGAGGTATTAAACCAGTTTGGTATTGATTACGAGGTTTCAGTAATATCAGCCCACCGCAACCCGGAAAAAGCAAGGCAATATGGGCTGGCGGCACGAGGTCGGGGGATTGAGGTTATAATTGCTGCTGCTGGTGGGGCAGCCCACCTGCCCGGGGTTCTGGCTAGCTGGACTACCTTGCCCGTAATTGGCGTGCCATTAGCCTCCAGTGAACTAAAGGGCGTCGATGCTCTCTACTCAATAGTTCAGATGCCGGCCGGGGTACCTGTAGCCAGCGTAGCTATAGGTAGTGCTGGGGCTAAGAATGCTGCCTACCTGGCTGCCGAAATCTTAAGCCTGAAATATGATGAGATAGGAAAAGCCTACGAAAAATATAGAAGCCAGTTACAAGGAGAGGGAGGTGTTTAATTAAGGGTAGATTGAAGGGGCTTTGCCCCTTCAAAAAACTTCCCCTCCCCCTCTCCTTTGAAGGAGAGGGGGATTAAGGGGGTGAGGTAGATAAACACTCTCAAGGAGAAAAATAATGATTGAGCGATATTCCAGACCACAGATGAAAAGAATCTGGTCAGACGAGAGTAAGTTTGATAAGTGGCTCAAGGTAGAGATTGCTGTCTGTGAGGCGTGGGCTGAACTGGGCGTCATTCCTAGAGAAGCCTTGTCCAAGATAAAGCTAGCTCGGGTTAACCTTAAACGCATGGGGGAGATTTTAAAGGAAACTCACCATGATATGACTGCCTTCCTTGGCTCGGTGTCAGAGAGCTTGGGAGATGAATCGCGTTTTATCCACCTTGGCCTTACCTCCTCTGATGTGATAGATACTGCTCTTGGCTTACAGCTAATTGAGTCTGCCGAGCTATTGAGTCAGGATATAAAGGAACTTATCTCAGTATTGGCGCAAAAGGCGATGAAATATAAATATACAGCCATGATTGGTCGTACCCACGGGGTTCATGCCGAGCCAATTTCCTTTGGTTTTAAGCTGGCGCTGTGGACTGGAGAGATGAGGCGCAACATGCTGCGGCTCAATGAAGCTAAAAAAGCCATCGCTGTGGGTAAGATTTCAGGAGCAGTGGGCACCTATGCTACTCTATCTCCTGAGGTTGAAGAGAAGGCTTGCGCCAGGTTGGGGTTGGTCCCGGCTCCAGTTTCAAGCCAGGTTTTGCAACGTGACCGCCACGCTCAATTCGTTACTACTTTAGCTATAATCGCTAGCTCACTGGAGAAATTCGCTACTGAGATTAGGGGCTTGCAGCAAACTGAGACACGAGAGGTAGAGGAGCCATTTGCTGCCGGTCAGACCGGTTCTTCAGCCATGCCTCATAAGCGGAACCCAGAGCTTTGTGAGCGAATCTGCGGCTTAGCCCGGCTGGTTCGAGGCTTTGCTTTAACCTCAATGGAAAACATCACCCTGTGGCATGAGCGGGACATCAGTCATTCATCCACTGAGCGCATTATATTGCCTGACTCCTGCCTGGTAGTGGACTACACCCTGACCATTTTCACCTCAATAATGCGAGGGTTGCGGGTTTATCCCCAAAGGATGAAGCACAACCTGGAGCTTACCAGAGGCTTAATCTTCTCCCAGCGGGTGATGCTGGCTCTTGTTGAGAAAGGGTTAAGTCGGCAAAAGGCATATGAACTGGTGCAGCGAAATGCTATGAAGGCGTGGGAGGGGAATAAAAACTTCCTTAAGTTGCTCAAGGCTGACCCTGAGGTTACTGCTGCTTTGCCTCAATCGGAGCTTGAGCCACTATTTGACGAGAAATACTACTTGCGTTATGTGGATGAGGTTTTTGAGCGGCTGGGCTTAACCGAGGTGCAGTGGAAAGAGAAACCTATAGCTGAGCCTTCAGAGCTAGCCCCCAGAGCAATATAATGAGTATTAGCCCATCAGTTTTGTTGAATACAGACTTGCCTCTGCCATTGTTTTTTCGGGGCAAGGTGCGTGATACCTATGACCTGGGCAACCTGCTGCTCATTATCGCCACCGACCGAATCTCAGCCTTTGATGTTGTCCTACCCTGTGGCATTCCCAGCAAAGGTTGGGTGCTTAACCAGCTGTCTGCTTTCTGGTTCAACCAGACCACGGATTTGGTGCCCAACCATCTAGTGGAAGCAGTGGATAATGTTAGCTGCCTGGATACTTATCTTCCTGCTGGGAGCCGTTTCGCCTATCCCGCTTACCTCGCTGGACGGTCTATGATGGTTAAAAAGGTCAGGCGTATCCCAATTGAATGTGTAGTGCGTGGCTACCTTTCTGGGTCGGCGTGGGCTGAATACCAGCAATATGGCACTGTCTCCGGGCTGCCTTTAGCTAAAGGACTGAAACAAAGTCAGAAATTACCCCAACCGTTATTTACTCCTACTACCAAGGCAGAAAGCGGGCATGACCAGCCACTATCTATGGATGAGGTGAAGAGGCTGGTGGGTAAGGTTCTAGCTGAGGAGATAGAAGAGAAAAGCCTAGCCATCTATAATTATGCCCGAGGGTATGCTATCGCTAAAGGTATCATCATTGCTGATACCAAGATGGAATTTGGGCTGGACGATGATAGGCTAATCCTCATTGACGAGCTACTGACTCCAGACTCGTCCCGGATATGGGATGCCGAGCTATATAAAGTTGGGCAGTCACAGCCCAGCTATGATAAGCAGCCAGTCCGCGACTGGCTCACTGAGTCAGGGTGGAATAAAGAGCCCCCCGCCCCCATGCTACCCCCGGAGGTTATTGAAGCTACCACCAAAAGGTATGAGCAAGCTTATGAAAAGCTGACAGGCAGGAAACTAAGCTAAGATTTTGGAGTTGGCTTTCTTTACCACCTGTTTAGCTCTCTAATAGTTCCTTAGTGCTGGGCAGTTCGCCTGCAATCCGCTGGTCAATTCCGGTAGCTGTATCTAAGGCTCTACCCAAGGCTTTAAACAGGGCTTCCGCTTTATGATGGTCATTGATGCCGTATAGAATCTTGGCATGGAGATTGAGCCTGGCTTCAATGGCGAAGGACTCAAGGAAATGGCGGATAAGGTCAGTGGCAAATCCAGCCATATCGTTATCAGAGAATGGTAGCTCCAATACCGTATATCCCCTGCCACTGATGTCCACCGCTACCATAGCTAGAGCATCATCCATAGGCACGAAAACATCGCCCATTCTGATAATGCCCCGTTTTTCTCCTAAAGCTTTACCCAAGGCTCTACCCAAACAAAGGGCAACATCCTCTACTACATGATGCTGGTCGTCTCCGGTGGCTGAAATCTTGAGGTCAAACCTTCCATGCTGAGCCAGCTGAGCCAGCAGATGGTCAAACATTTGGATGCCAGTTTTAATCTCCCATTTGCCACTACCATCTATATCCAGCTCCAAGCTGATGTTGGTTTCTTTGGTCTCTCGCTTGATAGTAGCTATTCTTTCCCCCATTATAGTTTCTCCACCTTTTCTATTCTCATCAAGCTTCTCCTCTTGGGTTCCAGCCCTAACCTCCGTATAAGTGAAAGCAATTCCAGAATGATGTCTTCAGCAATGTCAGACTCAACCCTAATGATGACCTCTTGATTGTGCGATAGTTCAGTTTCTTGCTCCAAAACCTCCCCTTATCTCTAGTTTAACACATTTCCTTTCCTAATTCTTGTAGAAATTATTTAGGAACCTATCCCCCTGACCCCCTTCCCTTATTAAGGGAAGGGGGAGTGTAGGTAAGAGAGGGGCTTCGCCCCTCTCTAAAATCTCTTCCTCCTCTCCTTTCAAAGGAGAGGAGGATTTAGGGGGTGAGGTTAACAAACAATTTCCTCCCCTATTTCTTTTAGTGCCTTGATTAGGGCATCATTCTCCTCCGGTTTGCCCAGGCTAGTGCGGATGTAATCCCTCAACAGTTGGGTATAATATATCCGAATAAGTATTCCCCTCTCTTCCAGTTCTTGCTGGATTTTGCCGGCACTACCACTTGGAACTGAGCACAAAATATAGTTAGCCTTTGATGGCCAAGGCTTTATGAATTTCAGCTGGCTTAGCTCGCCAAATAACCTTTCTCTCTCGGCAATCATAGTTTTTACCTTGTCCATCAAGTAATCACGGTCGGCTACGGACTCTCGGACAGCAATCAAGGCGGCAGCACTTGTGTTAAAGGGGGCTTTAATTTTCAATAAGTAATCAGCGATTATGGATGGGAAGATGCCATAGCCAATTCTCATACCAGCCAGTCCTGCCCATTTACTGAAGGTTCTTAACACCATCAAGTTTTCATACTGGCTAACCAGTGGAGCAACCGTTTCTCCGCAGAATTCATAGTAAGCCTCATCCACTAATACCGGCAGCCCGGTATCCACCAGCTCTAGTATATCCTTTTGCGGGGTTGTGTTTCCCGTGGGGTTATTAGGGGTATTTATAATTATCAGTTTGGTTCGTTCACTTATGGCTGCTTTTACTGCATTTACACTAATAGCAAAATTTTTATCTCTGAGTACCTCTTTAGAAATGTTACCGCATACTTGTGCTTTGAAACGGAAGTAATCAAAGGTGGGTTCACAATTTATCACTTCATCACCAGGATTAACAAATAGTTCCAAAATGAGGTCTATTACCTCGCCACCACCGCAGGTAGCTACAATATGTTCAGCACCAACTCCGGTATATTCCTCTAGGTAGTGGCGAAGTTCAGTTTGGTTGGCGTCGGGATAGCGATTCAAAGAGTCGCAGGCAGCCAAGGCCTGCAGCACTCTTGGTGAACAGCCATAGGGATTCTCATTGGCATTCAGCTTAATCATAGGACGCACAGGGGCTCCAGTTTTGCCCTTTTCGGTCGTTGCCGGCTTAGGTGGGGCATAACCAGTGAAAATAGTCAGATGAGGCTTAATGAATCTCTCTATCCCTGTAGGCGAATGAGTGGAAGTCATTAGTAAAATACCTCCTTTAGGTTGAATTAGATATTAGTATATTTTAGCATAAATTTATGGATTATCAATGGGGATGGTTACTTTGCCTTAAGTCGCCTTTCCACTGCCCTGGCATGAGCCTCTAGCCCTTCAGCTCTAGCGATGATTGATGCTGCTCGACCTAGTTGCGGTAAACTAGCCTCATCCACATTAACTAGGCTGATAAGCTTAATAAAATCAAGTATATTGAGCGGTGAGCTGAATCGGGCAGTAGCCCCAGTAGGTAAAACATGGCTCGGTCCAAGCACATAATCGCCTAAGACCACCGTTGAGTTGCCACCGATGAATATACATCCGGCATTAGATATCTGGTCTATATAGGCATCGGCTTTCCTTATCATCAGACAGAGGTGCTCAGGAGCATAAAGGTTGGCTAATTCTATAGCCTCATCTATATCAGCAACTACCGCTATCATCCCCCTGTTTTGCAAAGATTCAGCAGCTATGGCTTGGCGTTCCAAGCCCTTTAATTGTTGCTCTACTTCCTGATTGACTTCGTCAGCTAACCAGCTTGAGGGAGTTATCAGGATAGCTGAGGCTAAGGGGTCGTGCTCAGCTTGGGCTAAAAGGTCAGCAGCACAATATTGGGGGTTAGCTGTTTCATCAGCTATGATTAATACCTCACTAGGTCCCTGAAGTCCATCAAGGTCAACTATTCCATATACCAGCTTCTTAGCCAGAACTACGAAGATATTGCCCGGACCGCAAATCTTGTCCACTTTAGGAACGGACTCAGTGCCAAAGGCAAGGGCAGCGATTGCCTGAGCACCACCAATAGAGAAAACACGGTCAACCTGGGCAATATCGGCGGCTACTAATGTGGGTGGGGGGACTGCCCCGTTGGATTTTGGTGGCGTAACCAGAATAACCTCTTTGACCCCGGCAACCCTAGCTGGAATAGCGGTCATCAACACTGTAGATGGATAACAGGCGGTGCCGCCGGGAGCATAGGCGCCGATACGTTCCAGCGAGCGTATTAGCTGACCTGAGCCCGGTTTAGCGGCGCTGCTCCAAATACTGCGTTTTTGTTCAAGGTGAAAGGAGCATATCCGCTCTGCTGCCAGTTGGAGGGCTAACACAAGCTCCTCATCCACCTCCTGGTAGGCACTGGCTATCTGCTTTTTACTCACCTCCAGTGAGGCGAGCTTCGCCCCGTCAATCTTCAAGGTATAATCAAAGAGAGCGGCGTCCCCTCTACTACGCACCTCGTTGATTATTTGCCCGACTGCTTGCTCTGGGTTGATTTCCGTACCAAATATCTCTTTCATTCTTTGCCTTAGTGCTGGTGAGGCCGGGGGGAACTCAGCTCCCGGTTGCCGTGATAATACAGATTTTGCTGGCTGAAAACCTTCAATAATTCTCAATCTAGATTTCCTCCACTGCCATTCGCAGGATTTCAATGATAGACTTTATCCCTTCCTGCTTAATAGAAGTTGAAACTCGGTTGGTATTACCAATGAGGCAGGCTGTTGATTGGAAAAGGGTGTCAATAATCCTGAGGTTATGTCTGGCTAAGGTTCGCCCTGTCTGGGTATTCTCAATCAGCAAGTCGGCGTCCTCGGGCAGAAAGGCTTCACTAGCTCCCCAGGTAGGAACCACTCGATACAAGCCGAGGTGATTATCCCTAGCATACTTATCAGCAATATTTACATACTCTGAAGCTACTCTAAGTGGCACCGCTCGCTCAGCATTAAGCTGTCTCAAGCTGCGGACATCGGCTGCAGATAAATCCTTGCTCACTACAGCCACTATTTTAACCCTACCCAACTTCAGGTCGAGCAGCTCCCTCACGGGGCTGGAGGGAAACTGATAAAGATGCTCCATAAGCCAGTCTCTGCCGGTAATAGCCAGGTCGAAATTTCCATTAGCTACTTGTAACGGCATATCCTGAGGTCTAATTACCTTAATGGTGACACCAGATAGGTTGGTGGTTGGTCGGCGATTTCCCACTGCTGATGGGTAATCATTGATGTGAATGCCGGCTTTAGTTAGCAGACGGAAAGTAGGCAGTTGCTGATGCCCATCGGGTAAGGCAAACCGAACTATATCCTTAGCTGCCTCTCCACAAAGGTATTGACCAGCAATTTCTGGCTTTGTTGCTGTATCTGGAGAAGAATGCTGCTCTTGAGCCATCACCTTATCGCAAATAGAGGCTACCACCTCGCCCATGTCTTTGGATTCCCAGCTATTCCTATTGGCTATTAAAAAGGCGCTGACATCAAGAACTTTGCTTACAGGCACTAGCCCGTAATGGAGAAGCTCCTCTGTGGTGCCAGAGACCAGTGCCAAATCAGCACTTTCCGGTGGGTAAACCTCAGCCGCTCCCCACAGGGGAAAGACGCTAAACTGCCTCAACCGAAGGTTCAGGGCAAAGGACTCAGCCAGATTGGGGTACTCGCTGGCAATGCGTATAATGCCCGGCTTGGCTTTCACTTCCTCTACTGTGGATGCTCCCCCAAAGGGGCTGGCAGTTATATACAGGGCATTCCCTCCGTATCCCAGATTCCTCACCTTCAGTAAGGCACTACTGGGGTATTTAGCCAAAAGCTCTTCAATCCAATCTGAGCCACAAATGCCCAGGTCGTAGTTGCCTATTGCCACCTGAATAGGGATGTCCCTCTCATGGAACACCTTGGCTGAGAGGTTGGGAAAACCTCCGGATTTAATCCGGTAAAAGTGTGCCCTTTCACGGTAGCCGGTAAGTCCCCAGCCCGCTCTTTGAAGCAGGGCAGATGTTTCAGTTAGAAGGCGACCCTTAGGCAAGGCTATCTTTAAATTGTTTATCTACCTCACCCCCTGTATCCCCCTCTCCTTCAAAGGAGAGGGGGAGGTATAGGTTTTGAAAGGGCTAAGCCCCTTCAAACTACTTGGAAAATGTTTCTTCATTTCTTCAGCGGCTTAGTAATGCTAAAATCTCATTGGTAGTTTGTGCCTCAAACCTTCTTTGGTCAACTTGGTCAGTTAAAATAAATCGGGGTGCTTTACTTTGAATATCAAGCGTCCACTCAAAATCAGCCTGTTGCTGAGCGCCGAGATAGAATTCAGCCATATACCCGGCTTCACGGAGGTAATCGGCAGTGCTGAAGCCCTCTTTTACCGCTTCTGGCTCAGCCCTGATTAAGATTCTTTGGGATGGGGGTTTAGCCAAAGCTTTTGGCTTCACCAGGTTCATCAGGCGGTCAAGGTAAAGGGCAAAACCGGAGGCAGAGATATCCTTGCCACCTATTAACGGAATAAGGGCATCATATCTCCCACCACCACCTATCTTCTCCTCGTCCTTGAAAAGCTGGAAAATCACACCGGTATAGTATTCAAAGCCCCTCCCTGAAGCTATGTCAATCTGGTAATCACAGCCAACAGCCTCAAGAAGCTCAGCAATATTTATAAAATCATCAAGGGAGGGCTCGAGCTCAGGCAAATCCTGGGCAAATAGAGCCTTCAAGTTTTTTAGAAACCCGGATGATTTCCCCTTCAGGTCAAGCAAAGGAGGCAAAGTCCTCCCTAATTCAGGTCTCTCAAGCTTTACTTTAGCCAGCGCTTCTACATCCCCGTCTAAAATCAGGTCAAATGTCCTGGTCTGCTCCTCAGGAGTTAGCTCCAGCTTCGCCAGCAATGCCCTTATTACTCCAGCATGCGATAGCCTCAGTTCAATACCTTCAAGCCTTAGCCTTTTCAAAACCTCCAGAGCCAGCATTACCAATTCTACATCAGCCAAGGGTGCCCCCGCTCCTATAAGTTCAGCCCCACATTGCCATCTTTCTCTCGTCTTCTTCCCCGTTTCCTCAAAGATAAAGACATTGGCTACATAAAAGAGCTTAGCCAGCTCTTCCTTTTCCATAGTATCAATGTAAAGCCTGGCAACAGGGATTGTGCCATCAGGTCTCAACACTACCCTTTCTCCACTCCACCCATCCCAGTCAAGGAAGGAATATACCTTGCCTAACATGCCTGGAGTGAGTGTCCCGGTTGAGGTGAATAGATGGAGATACTCAAGGGTTGGTGTCCTGACCTCCTTATATCCCCACTTGAGGCAGCAGTCTCTAAATGCGCCCTCAATGAGGCGAAAGCCCGCCATTTCCTCTGGAGATAGGTCTCGAGTTCCTTTGCACCTTTGAATTCTCATATCATACCTTTTATCAATAGTTGGTAAATTTTAACACTACTCCGCCTGGCTATTCAACTATAAGCATTTTATAATTATATAAACCTCTCCCCCTTAATCCCCCTCTCCATTCTTAATCCCCCTCTCCATTATAGGGAGATGTATTCTTAGTATGAGGGGAAAAGAGTGTTTATGAAGGAGCTTCGCCCCTTCATTCTTTCTCTAAATATCTATTACATCCCCATTCCCCTTATTAAGGGGGAGGGGAATAAAGAGGGATAGGGTTACCAATAGTTTCATTTGCAATTATGGTTGTAATCAATATACAATAATTAGACCTTAATTAGACCTTTTAATAAGGCTTAGGTATGTCAAAAATTATGCACGTTCTACCATTAATGAAGGTAACATGATTAAAAGGGTGTTCAAAGCTTTCCGCCTCGCTTTCTTTATAGCTTTAGTGGCTGGAGTTTTATTAGCAGCTACAGTCAGTGCTAATACCCAGTCAATCCAAATCTTGCATGTTGAGGGCACCATTGTCCCTGTAGTTGCTGATTATATTGACCGGGGCATTAGCCAGGCTGAAGATGAGAATGCCACTGTCTGCATTATTGAGTTAGATACGCCTGGAGGGCTACTAGATTCAACGGAGGAGATAGTCCAGAGGATTATGAATGCTGATGTCCCCGTTGTTGTTTATGTTTCTCCCAAAGGCGCTTGGGCTGCCTCAGCTGGAACCTTTATTACTTTATCGGCTCATATCGCAGCCATGACGCCAGGCACTACTATTGGCGCTGCTCACCCCGTAGCTGCTGGTGGGGAGGAGATACCAGAGGAGCAGATGAAAAAGATAG
>JAUWIX010000014.1 GCA_030608005.1 Dehalococcoidia bacterium | reverse complement strand
CTGACCAGAGCATAGTTGATCTTGGAGTTCGCTTTTGGAATGACACTATAGCAGCTAATATACTTATACGCCAAGGACTTATCCTCAATGCTATGATGATGGAGAGAGATGCTATAGAAACGAGAGTCGTAGCAAAATACTTACATGAATATCCAAGAGATGCTGAAGCTTGGCAGAAAGCAGAGACTTATAAAGAAAGACGTCGCTTTGGTATAAATGAACTAAAAGACAAAGTGGAAGATGGTGAAGCCTTGAAAGACATCTGGGATTGGTTATCAAGTTATATTCACCCTAATGACAAAGCAAGGCCTGCCTATTCAAAGAGCAGACCATTTTTCGGACATAATCTATATCTAGGTGGTCTTTATGACCCAGTACCCACAGCTACCTTATTCTCAATGCAGTTAGGCACTTGTATCAACTTCTTAGATACCATTTATAACTGGTATAAAGATGATTTACCATTCAACGCAGAACTGCCCGGAAAAATAGAGGTGCTAGAAGAAGCATACCACAAACAAAAGGGCAAACTTAAAGAGCGTGCAGATTCAGAGCACCAAAAAATGAAGAGCGAAATAGAAAAAACAAGATTATCTAAAGAGGAAATCGTCAAGCTATTTAAGTTTCTTGATACATTACCTTAGCCAAGAAGCTATTTTCAAGTAGTTGTTTATAGTAATTCCTACCCCTCCCTCGCCTTCTTTTGCAGCAAGTAGGGAATTAAGAGGGGCGCTAGCCCCTCTTAAAACAAACTTCCCCTTCCCCTTATTAAGGGGAAGGGGATACAGGGGATGGGGTTCATAAATAAACTATACTTTCTTATGCTTTTTTACGAACCGACCCATCCTGGACAGTGCCTCCTCAATGTCAGCCAGCGAGGTGGCATAACAACAGCGGACATGCCCCTCACCGCACTCCCCGAAGGCTGTCCCCGGGACTACAGCTACCTTTTCCTCAATCAGCAGTTTTTCAGCAAATTCCTCCGAGGTCATGCCGGTGCCCTTTATTGAGGGGAAGGCGTAGAATGCCCCCCGAGACTCAAAACAGGATAGACCAATATCGTTTAGTCCCTGAACTATAGTCAGCCGTCTCCTGTTGTATTCCTCAACCATCTCGGCACTACTGGACTCGCCTGATTTCAATGCCTCAATAGCGGCTACCTGTGCCATTATAGAGGCACAAAGCATAGTATACTGGTGAATCTTGTTCATTGAGGCGATAACCTCTTTATTGGCTGCGGCATAACCAATACGCCAACCGGTCATGGCATAAGCCTTGGAGAAGCCACCGAGAAGGATGGTGCTCTCCTTTATCTCGGGCAGTGTGGCAAAGCAGGTATGCTCCACGCCATAGACAAGCTTGGCGTAAATCTCGTCAGAGATTACCAATAGCTGGTGACGCTGGGCTACTTCGGCTATTTGTGCCAGTTTCTCTTTGCTCATCACCGCCCCGGTAGGATTGGCTGGATAACCGATGAGAATGGCTTTAGTTTTGTTGGTAACTCGTGCCTCAATATCGGCGGCGCTTATCTCAAAATTACTCTCCTGGTTGGTAGGCACCATAATAGGTGTGCCTCCAGCCAGAATGACACAAGCGCTGTAGGAAACATAGCAGGGGTCGGGCATAATGACCTCATCCCCGGGGTTAAGGATGGCTCTCATTGTCAGGTCTAACCCTTCACTAACGCCAACGGTAATCAGAAGTTCACTGTCGGGGTCATAGTCCAGCTCGTAGTTGTCCTTCAGGTAGCGTGACAGTTCCTGACGCAGCTCGGGCATCCCTAAATTTGAGGTATACATAGTGTAGCCCTTCTCTAAGGAGTAGATAGCTGCCTCGCGGATATGCCACGGGGTGGCAAAATCAGGCTCTCCTATTCCTAGCGAGATTATCCCTTCTATAGAAGCCAGCAGGTCGAAGAACCTCCTTATCCCGGAGGGGGCAATCTGGTTTACTCTCTGTGAGGTAAGACCCTGCACTCTTATTGACATAAAAATCTCCTATAGTATTACTGGCTGCCGTCTAATTTCTTCCCTTCCCTCTAGGATTTCGCCATCCTCTTTATATCGCTTAAGCATGAAGTGGGTAACTGTTCCCTGCACCCCTTCAATGGGGGCAAGTTTTTGGGATACGAAATCAGCCACCTCGTGCATGGTTTTGCCAGCTACCAGAACCAGCAGATCATAGGTTCCTGAGAGCAGGTAAACCGAGCGAGCCTGTGGGAAGCGATAAATACGCTCAGCTATGGAGTCAAAGCCAACATCCCTCTGGGGGGCGACCTTAACCTCTATTAAAGCCCATACCTGCTCATCCCCCACCTTTTCCCAGTTAATTATGGTTTTGTATTTCAGGATGGTTCGGTCTTTCTCAGCCTGCTTAATTATTTTGGCTACCTCATCGCTGGGAGTGCCGGTCATGGTAGATATTTGCTTGGCGGTGGTTCGGGCATCATTTTCCAGTATTTTAAGAATTTCCTTTATCATTTTTAGCTCCTTATTAGCTCGGTTAGCGACCAATGGTCTTGTGTCTCATTATAGCAGAGTTGGAACAACTTGTTATCCCTGGTTCTGACCTGGAAGTGCCGCTCCCCCGGCTCCCGCCATTCTTTTTCTATCTCCTCCACCTCATACTCTATTCCTTCCCACAGGAAAGACTTTGGTCTTTCAGCGTAGGTCTGACCCGAATAGCAGTTGACTTTAATATAATTTCTCTCCAACCCTCCCCCTTTAGGTTATTTATTAGGTAACCCTCCCCCTTTGTCCCCCTCCCTTTCCAAGGGAGGGGGAATTAGTTGTATAAGAGAGGCTCCGCCTCTCTTTAGCTCTCCTAAAGTAACAAAGGCACTTGCCACTTGACAATTTGGAACAAATGTGTTATTAATATTAATTGAGCAAGTAAGCGCAGAGTCACCGAAGGTCATCTTAATTGGTGGCAGCAACTTTTTAAAGTTGTGGGTTCCTTCGGTCTGGGACTTGCTCAAATTGTTTTTAGCCATTCGTATTCGTTTTTCAAGTCAGAAAGCACAGTTGAGTTTGCGTGTAAAAATTTAAGTCCATAGGAAAACAGATTACTACCGCGCCGGTAAAAGTGATTCCCAACACTTAGTACGTATCTTGGTTCAATATTCCCATATCCATCATACTCAAGCCCTTCTTTGACCATACCGCACAGATTGTCGGATGCTTGGAGTAGACGGCTTTGCTTCTTTGGTAGGATTTTGAAATTAAGATGCTCTAAATTATCCCAAGATATTTTTATTTCCGACCGGGGTATCCAATTGCGTAGTTGCTCGAAATATTCTCGCATTTTATCGTAACTTGTATTAGAACGATATTCAAAAATTGGAAGTGCTTTTCGGTTATTATTATCACGGGCATACCAAGATAACCTTTCAAGTAACAAACGAGCAGAATAGTTGTATAGTTGGGATTTAATATTGATACCACGTCCTCTTGTAATAAAGGGATGTGTCTTGTCAGTTGCTACACAAGTGAAAGTCCATTGCTCCGTTTGGTATTCTTGGCAGATGTACAGCTTCTGACTATGTTTCTTAATCCTTTTCCATTGCAGAACGAATTTATCATCATGCCCAAACTTCTGCTTAACTCTGCTAACCATTGTGCTGGTTTGAAAATCTAAGTCTTTGTGTACAATAAGCGCACCTAAAATGAACCATCTGGAACCACCAGTCTCTATTCCCTCGTCACCCGATTCATCTATGTAGCAGTTGAAGCCCACTGCCTCCCTCCATAGTTTAGATACTTGCCCTCCTCTTATGCCACTCAGTCGCCTGCTCATAGGCGTAGGCGATTTTGAGTATGGTCTCCTCGCCAAAGGGCTTGCTGATTATCTGCATCCCTATCGGCAGCCCATCACCAAAGCCGGCGGGAATGGAAATCGCCGGCAGTCCGGCAATATTTATCGGCAGGGTGCAGACATCGCTCAGGTACATCTGAAGTGGGTCGTCCACCTTCTCCCCAATCTTGAACGGGACGGTGGGGGAGGTCGGGGTTACCAGGGCATCAAACTTCTCAAAAGCCTGGTCGAACTCCCGCCGTATCAGGGTGCGAACCTTCTGGGCTTTGAGATAGTAGGCATCATAGTAGCCGGCGGAAAGGGCATAGGTGCCCAGCATGATGCGCCTCTTTACCTCATCGCCAAAGCCAAATTGTCTGGTCTTCTCTAAAGCCTTCCACATACTATCGGTGTCGGTATAGGAGAAGCCATACTTTACTCCATCATAGCGAGCCAGGTTAGCCGAAGCCTCCGAGGGGGCAATGATGTAGTATGCCGCCAGGGCATAGGGGGTGTGGGGCAGTGATACCTCCCATTCTACCCTCGCCCCCAGCTCCTCAAGCTTATTGATAGCGGCCCTTATAGCCTTTTCTACCTCCACCTGCATTCCCTCAACAAAGTATTCTTTAGGGATACCAATTCTAAGCCCATTGAGGTCAGCCGTCAGACACTGCGTGTAATCGGGTGTGGGGTAAGGCACCGAGGTAGAGTCTCTACTATCGTAGCCGGCGATGGCATTCAACACCAGGGCGCAATCAGCGACATCCTTGGTTAGGGGACCTATCTGGTCAAGGGAGCTGGCAAAGGCGACCAAGCCATAGCGACTCACCCTGCCGTAGGTGGGTTTCAGACCGGTGACACTACAGAAACCAGCCGGCTGGCGAATGCTCCCCCCGGTATCTGAGCCCAGGGCGTAGATGGTCTCCCCAGCAGCCACCGCCACTGCTGAGCCTCCGCTGCTGCCCCCGGGGACACGGCTTAAGTCCCAGGGGTTGTGAGTAGCAAAGAAAGCAGAATGCTCAGTGGATGAACCCATAGCAAATTCATCCATATTGCCCTTGCCAATAATTACTGCATTATAGCCATTTAATCTTTCCACTACTGTGGCATCATAAGGGGGCACAAAATTTTCTAACATCCTTGACGAGCAGGTGGTTGGTATTCCTTTAGTGCACATGTTGTCCTTAATTACCACCGGGATGCCGGTAAGGGGATGGGTGTTACCCCTGGCAATAAGCTCGTCAGCCTTTTGGGCTTGCTTTAGCGCCAGCTCATCGGTAATGGCGACCAGGGCATGAACCCTTGGCTCTACTTGGCGGCTCCGCTCTAGGCGAGCTTTGGTTAATTCAACCGAGGACAGTTGCCTGGCCCCGAGTAGCCTATGCGCCTCATGAATGGTTAATTGATTTATTATCACTCTAGCACTGCTTTTACTCTGAAGAATTCCCCATCCCTTCGGGGGGCGTTGGCTAGAATCTGACTTTGGGGCAGAGAAGCGGCTGCTTCATCGCCCTTGGTTACATTCTGGAGAGGGATAGATTGAGCGGTGGGTGGAACATCACTGGTATCTACCTGCTGTAATACCTCAAAATTCTCCAGGATATCGGATAATTGCTCGCTGAGTCTATCAACCTCAGTCTCGGTCAAACCCAACCGAGCTAGCTGGGCAATATGTAGCACTTCTTCACGACTTAGCTTCATTATTAACCTTCCTTGATAAACGACTCCTATAATAATTACATTTGCCAATTATATCACCCATATCTGACTATCCGCAATAGGAGCCATCCTGTGGTCGGCAGCCTCTTTCTTGCTGCCCTCCCACGCTAGAATCGTGTTTGGTGGCTGTACATCCCCACCCCCTCCCTATTTTTAACTTATTTCTTGCTTCCCACCCTATCACCCTTAGGGGCTTTGTCCTTAAACCCCTGCTTTCAGGGGTGTCTAAGAGGGGCGTTAGCCCCTCTTCTACTATCCTCCCCCTGGGGGGTATGGGGGGCGTAGCCCCCCGAAAACGTTTTTGGGTGGGTGGGTTGGGAAAAATAGATAAGCAACCTCAACAGAGCTATTCCGAGATTGTTTACTAATGCCTACTGTTTCCACCCAGCCCCTCCCCTGTTTTCAGCATAGCTTTTTCTTCCCACCCTCCCGCCCTTAGGGGCTTCGCCTCTCTAAAACTCTCCTGAATAGAAGGGGATAGTTAAGGCGCAAGGCAAAATTAATTATAGGGTGTCTAAGAGGGGCGTTAGCCCCTCTTCACGAAAACCCCTCCCCCTCTCCCTTGAGGGAGAGGGGGATTAAGGGGGTGAGGGTGATAAATAATCTCACCATCCTGCTATAATGGTATTAACATGACCATTAGGCTTATATTAGCCATTTTTAGCACCCTGCTGGAAGAGGCAGCCATAGCAGTGATTGTCCTCTGGGGCTTGCCCCAGTTAGATATTCATATACCCTTGGCTGGTCTTATCGCTATGATGGTGGCATGGGGTGCCTTTTCCACTTTTACTTATCGGATGGGTAGCCGAGCCCTGAGGAGAAAGCCGGAAATTGGTCTGCCAGATATGGTCGGCAGCAAAGGCGAGGTAGTGAGCCCCTTAGACCCGGAGGGTCTCATCAAAATTAAGGGAGAGCTTTGGGTGTCCACATCTGCTGGTGGGAGAATAGACACCGGGGAGGAGGTTACTGTGGCAGGACAGGATGGACTTAAGCTCATTGTGCGCAAGAGTAATATTTCAGATGAAACGGAATGATACGAATTGATGGAGCTCAAAAATCGGGCAGTGGCACTATAGTTCGCTTTGCCGTTGGATTAGCCACTCTACTTGGTGAACAACTTCACCTTATCAATATCCGAGCCAAAAGGGAAAAACCAGGATTAAGACCCCAGCATCTTAAGGCGCTCCAGGCATTGCAGCAAATATGCCACGGCAGTTTAGACGGTGGTGAAATTGGCTCTGGGGAGATTTGGTTCGAACCCGGCGGCGAGGTTGAAGGCGGACACTATGAATGGGATATAGGCACCGCCGGGTCAACTACCTTGCTGGCGATGACCCTTTTGCCTGCTGCCTGCTTTTCCACAGGAACCATCAGCTTTACAATATCTGGTGGCTTGTTTCAAGACTTTGCTCCCTCTGCTTACCATATGCAATATGTCTTTTTTCCAGCGCTAAGGAGCATGGGTATAACCGCTGAGCTCAACATTATTCGCCCTGGCTATGTCCCTCGTGGGGGTGGAAATTTAGAGATGGGGGTGGAGCCAGTAAGGGGAAAGCTCAAGCCAATCATACTAACCGCTCAGGGGAAGGTAACCCGGATTCAAGGCATTGCCCTTTCCTCTCATCTCGGGGAGAGGAAGGTAAGTGAGCGAATGGCGGGAAAATGCAATGAAGTGCTCGAGTCACAGGGATACCGGGCAAATATAGAGCTCGTCCATGATACCTCAGCCCTTCAGCGGGGGGCAGCTCTTGCCCTATATGCCAAAACCGCTTCCGGGTGTATTATCGGCGCTGATAGGGCAGGTGCGCCGAGGCGAACCTCAGAGGACATTGGCAAATATGTGGCTACCTCTCTGCTCGAGGATTTGTCAGCCAGGGCTACCGTTGACCGCTATTTAGCCGACCAGCTTATCTTTTACGCCGCCCTCGCTGACGGGGTTAGCCAATACCGGATACCAAGGCTAACCGAGCATGTGGAGACCAATCTATGGCTCGTGGAGACTATACTGGGAGCCAAGACCGAGGTCAATCAAAACTTGGTTAAGATTCAGGGCATAGGCTACCATAGCTGACATAACTAGAAAAACAATTCTCAAAGCTAACTAGATACGAATTGTTTCCTTATTTTTCAAAATTCAGTTTGTCGTCGCTTATAGACAAAAGAGACGATAAGTAGAGCCACCCCGGCAATCAAAAGACCAATGCTGAACATTACTAGAGGGGCTAAAAGGTCATTCAGGAACTGGGGCATCCATGTCTGGAGGTAAACAGGCATTTCAAGTTGGGTTAACTGTGTCCCGGCAAAATGCTTGGCTATGAAAATGCCCACAAACCACGGGATTCCACAAGACAAGAAGGTGGTGCCCAGCCTGCGGGTAGCGCCTTTTACCTCACGATTTATGAGAACAATGCCCAGGATTAATAGCAAGATAAGACCAATCAGAGCGTTGTAACTGAGATGGATATAGCCAACAATTTGCTTTGCCTGCTCAAGCTGTGCCATGACCTCAGGGTCTAGTGAGGCTTCATCGAACTCAAATGTTGCTGGTATCTGTTCGGAGAACTCACCCCAAAACTCATTAAGTGCCTGTTCTATCTCGGCTGGGGGTAACCCGGCAAGCTCTGGCGGAGGTGACTCTAACACGGCTTTCCACAGGTTGTCTCTAAAACCTTCCTTCACTGGCTCCAGTGAGATTACCAGGCTCAGTCTTTCGCTCCTTCCCTCAAGGTAGGCGTAGAAGGAATATATACTGGCACTTACCTGTTGCTTTATCCAAGGCTCAAGGTCAGTAATAGTATCATTTGCCACCTCAGTCATTATCTCACCCATAAACTCCTCTGCCTCGGGGGGAATTTCTTCGCTTAATATATCTTCAGCTAGTGACGGAATATCAAGCTTATCCACCTGGGAGATGACGAAGTCTGGGTTGAGGATGGTCTGATTTAGCGTGAGCACAAGACCAAAAACAGATAGAGACAGGAAAAGGAGAAAGCTTAAAATAACCAGAGCCAAGCTCTTAAGGAACTTCATTTCAGATAATATCCTTCAATGGAAGACTTATACCTGATATTGGGCGACATTTTATCACTTGAATGACTATAATTCAAGGCTTAGCTTCCAAAGTAACAGAAGTGGTTTAAGCCTAACAATTTGGCTACCCCAGATATAGTGATACCGTAGAAGATTACTGGTTTGGATATTCCGAACTGGTCGATAGTATTGTTTACTATGGTAGTGCCGGTTACCAGGGCTATATCACACCAGTTTAGGTGTCCTTCAGTCTGGCTGGGGTTGTATATCTTTACCCCAAATTTTTCTTTGCCAATATTATCCTGGTCCATATCGGTTACCCTTGGCTCAAACCTTTTAGATAATGCCTCTACCATCCTTGGCTGAAACCCAACCATTGCCACTCTGGGATGACCATAGTTTTTCTCTATATACCTTACCAGCTCATAGCTACATTCCCTGGGCTGGTTATTTTTGCAGTGTATTGTCTTGGTTATCAGTCCCAGATGCTTCATTACTGCATTGAGGCTGGAGATAAATATGGCTCTTCTGAAATTGTTTCTCAAATCCATGGCTACGATATCAGATAGTCTGCCACTAAAGTCACCATACATGTCAGTAAAGGCTTGCCCCAGGGAACCCCTGAACTCAGCCTGCATCAGGCGCTCGACACCAACAATCAGCGGGTAGTCTCTATCCTCCGGGTTGCCAATAGCCTGCTCGGGGGAGAGGGGGGTTGCTCGAATTATAACTTCCTCCCCTTGGAGTCCATTCTCGTTTATCAGTTGAACGAATTCTTTTTTGATAATATCGTACAATTTATTTCGCCTCACGGTAATATTACTAAACAAAGGGTGATGCTGTCTATAGCGGGCAATAGGCTGAAGCGTGGGTTTATAAATTGTTTATTAACCTCACCTCCTTTAAGTTTTTATTAAGGCAATCCTCCCCCTTTATCCCCCTCCCTTCGATAAGGGAAGGGGGTCAGGGGGATAGGTTGCTGAGAAATCTCACCGGCGTAACTTCTTGCTTTCAGTGAGCGAGATTGCTATTATAACCAACGGTGACCAAGCGGAGAATTGATAGCTTACTGGTAGATAGGGGTTTGGTGGAGAGCCGAGCCAAGGCTCAGGCTTTAATTATGGCTGGGGAGGTGATGGTGGAGGGGAAAGCTGCTATTAAGCCAGGAACCCTGGTAGCTGAGGAGGTGGCAATTACCATTCTTGAACCGCCTCCTTTTGTCGGTCGTGGCGGCATCAAGCTTGACTATGCCCTTGACCACTTCCAGCTTGATGTCTCCTCTAAGGTAGTGGCTGATATTGGGGCATCCACCGGTGGCTTTACCGATTGTCTGCTTAAGCGGGGGGCAAGCCGGGTTTATGCTATAGATGTGGGCTATGGTCAGCTTGACTACCGCCTGAGGCAGGACCCGCGGGTGGTGGTTATGGAGCGGGTGAACGCTCGCTACCCTATCCCTTTGCCAGAAAAGGTGGATTTGGCTACTATGGACTTGTCCTTTATCTCGGTGGAGAAGGTGATACCATCTGTAGCTCAGTTGCTGAATGATAACGGTTATTTACTGGTGCTCATCAAACCGCAGTTTGAGGCGAGACGGGGTGAGGTGGGTAAGGGTGGTATAGTCAAGCAGCCCATGGTGCATACCAGGGTTCTGGGACGGTTTATCGCCTGGATGGTAGACCATGGCTTCAGGCTGGGGGGATTGGTGGCTTCACCTATCCTTGGTGCTTCTGGGAATAAGGAGTTTTTTGTCCTGTTAAGGTTGACATAGATGCACACCGAGGTTGTTACTCTGGAAGTAGATGGCTTGAATATTGTTGGTCAGCTTTACCTGCCCGCTGGCAGGGTGCCATACCCCACTGTTTGTGTTTGTCATGGTATCCCGGCTGGTATTCCAGACCCCAATAATAGAGGCTATGCCTTGCTGGCGGAGCAGATTTGCCGCCAGGGCTTTGCCGTATTGATTTTTAACTTCAGGGGGACCGGGGATAGTGGCGGGAACCTGGATATTTTGGGCTGGAGCAGAGACCTGAAGGCGGCGATTGATTATTTATGTGCTTTGCCTGAGGTGGATAAGTCTCGTCTATCGCTGCTTGGCTTTAGCGGTGGGGCTGCTGTTTCCATATATGTGGCAGCGCAGGATGATAGGGTATCGTCCGTTGTATCCTGTGCCTGCCCAGCGGAATTTACCTTCTTCAACGAGGTTGATGAACCACAGTCTGTCATCGACCATTTTCGCAGTATTGGTGCCATCAGGGATGATGATTTCCCCCCTTCTGCAGAGGAGTGGCTCGGTGGCTTCAAGCTGGTTAGCCCTATCAATTATGTAGCTGGGATTTCCCCCAGACCTTTGTTGCTGGTGCATGGCAGCAGGGATGAGACCGTCGAGGTTAGTCATGCCCATAAGCTGTATGCTTGGGCAGGCGAGCCCAAGCAGCTCATCATAGTGGATGGAGCAGAGCACCGGCTGCGGCAGAATGGCGAGGCGATGGCTATAGTTTTGGACTGGCTTAAATCTCACCGTCAAAAATAGCCGATGGGGTTTAGAGACTTTGAGCGCAATCTTCTAAAATCATGGCAAGTGGTAACTCTATTCTAATTGAGAAATAAGCCTGGATAAAAGGGCTTCAGGCAACCCGGTTAGCAAATTGTGTTAGAAGAGACTGGGGGTTGACAAGGTAGTTGGTGTGTGGTAAAATTTCCTGTAGCGTAGAATTAACGCTATATAAAATCGGTGACATACTGAGGACATGCTTCATCCACAACCAGCTCTGCTTACGCTTTATGGTGATTATGCCCTCCAGCCCGGGGGGGAAATCGGGATTGGTAGTCTGGTAAAGCTGCTCAACAATTTGGGTCTGTCGGAACAGGCCATAAGGTCAGCGGTATCGAGGATGTGCCGTGCACACCTATTGAAAGTAAGACGGGTTGGCAGGAGGAGTTACTATTCGCTAACGGAGGATGGCCGCAGTTTACTGACCAAAGGGGCACAGCGTATCTTCCAGCGAAAGAACACTCATTGGGACGGTACCTGGAACGTCGTTACCTACTCCATTCCTGAACAAAGACGGCAGGCCAGGGATAGGCTACGGCTTGAGCTAGGTTGGATGGGATACGGTGCCCTAAGCGAGGCTACCTGGATCTCACCCTACGACCTAGCTAAAGAAGTTGAGGATTTAGTGGAAAGGCTTGAAATTAAGGAGCACGTCCAAATCTTCCATGCCAAACACCAGGGTTTCACCGACCCTAAAAAGATAGTGTCCCGGTGCTGGGACCTAAGTACAATACATGAAAAGTACGCCAATTTCCTAGCCAAATACCGTCCCAAGTTACGAGACCACCTAAAGCGTCTCCAAGCTGGTAAGCTCATCGAACCCAGCGAGTGCTTTGTGGAAAGATTTGGTCTAATTCACGAATACCGAAGGTTGCCCTTCTTTGACCCTGATTTGCCTGAGGAGCTTCTGCCCCAGAATTGGTTGCGCCCCCAAGCTGCAGCCTTATTCCATCAATACCACGACCTGCTTGCCGATAGGGCTAACCAGTATTTTGATTCGGTAATGAGGGAGTACCAGGGGTTACCATTGACTAACTCAGGAATTTCTAACAATTAATAATAGGAGGAGAGAATGGAAGCGCAAGAAATACTGAAACAGTTTAACGACGTCTGGGAATTGCGGCACGAATATGCCAAGGACTGGAAGCGGAGAACCGGGGGGAAGGTAGTTGGTGGCATGTGCACCTATGTCCCGGAGGAAGTTCTATATGCGGCGGATATCCTTCCGGTTCGGATACTAGGTGGCCATGAACCTCCCAGCTTGGCCACACCGCACATATTTGACATGTGGTGTCCTTTCTGTCGCGACTGCCTGAACCAAGCGCTGAAGGGAAAGTATAACGGCTACCTAGACGGACTAATAGAAGCAAACACCTGCCTGCATATGCGCCAGACCTTTGGTGCCTGGGTAATCCATGTACCAACCCCGTGGAGTTACTGGTTCGTTATGCCCAATGCTGTGCGTAGCCCCAGAGCCAAGAAATTCCTAAGAGGAGAGCTGGCTGAGTTCAAGAAGGCGCTGGAAGAATGGACTGGCAAAACTATCACTGACGAAGACCTGGACAGGGGCATAGACATCATGAATACCAACCGGCGCCTGATGAAGCAGGTTTATGAATTCCGTAAGGAGGATAACCCGCCTATCACTGGTACTGAAGCGATGACGATGGTCTGGGCAAGCCAGCTTATGGATAAGAGAGAGCATAATGAGCTATTAAAGCAGCTCCTTGAAGCACTTCCCAAGCGGAAGCTTGACCGAGACCCGGGAGTCCGGCTGATGATTGTTGGCAGTGAGAACGATGACCGACCGTTTATGGAGATGGTAGAATCGATAGGAGGCACCTTCGTCATTGACGACCACTGCACCGGCTCGAGGTACTTCTGGAATGAAGTCATTCCGGACAATGACCGACTTCAGGCTATTGCCAACCGCTACTGCGACCGTGTGCCCTGTCCTAATAAGGACTGGGGAATGGAGGACTGCTCCAGAGTCCGCTTCCCGCATATTCTGCAACTGGCTCGAGACTACAGCGTTCAAGGGGCAATCCTAATTCAGCAGAAATTCTGTGACCCCCACGAGCTTGATATCCCGAGCTTGAGGCGGTATCTTGAAGGTAATGACATCCCTTGTTACTTCCTTGAATTCGAAGTCACTGTTCCTGTGGGGCAGTTCCGCATCCGGGTGGAAGCATTCATTGAGCAGATACTGGCTGAGGAATTGTTTGTTTAGAAACTTTTTAAATTAAGTTAGATTAAGGGGGAAAGATGGCAAAGTATAAAACCAAGGGTTTAGATTGTTGGGGGAAGGCTAAAGAGCTGAGGATGAAGTATTACCAGGACTATAAGGAGGCGCATGACCGGGGGGCTCTCCGCTGGGAAGGTGGCGCCTGGACCTTCGATGCTATCCCTCAGGCGCTTGAGGGTGAAGTGCACGGGCTTACCGAGGAACCCTACGGAGCAAGCGTTGGAGCCAATCCCGAAGTTCAGGTGAGATATCAGGAAGCAGCCGAGGGCAAGTGGGGCTGTGCTCGAGATTTGTGCGCCTACCTGCGCAACTACTGGGGTTCCATAATACTTAACGAATTCGCCTTTGGTGGTGAGTGGCCTAAGGCAGACTTCATTTTTCAGAACCACATCTGCTGCTCGCACGCTAAGTGGCTTCAGGTAGCCGATGAACTAGAAGGTGGCGATGTTCCCTTCTTCTGTTTCGATGTCGGAGTCGGGGCTTACGATAAAATAGGCGAGCGACAAATAAACTATGTAGTGGAACAGCTCTACGATGGGATTGATTTTCTGGAGAAGACCACCGGCAGGAAGCTGGATGATGAGAAGCTGATTCAGAATGTCTACAATACCTATGCTTCTTCTTGCTACTGGGCAAAGACATGTATGCTCAACCAGGCAATCCCGGCTCCACTGGATGAAAAGACGATGTTCTCCTTGTATGTCTTGGGAACCCTGGAAAAGTCAAACAAAGATATCGCCAACTTCTATAAGAATGAGCTGTATCCTGAGGTGAAGGACCGGGTGGCCAATCAAATTGCGGCTGTAGCTGACGAGCAATGCCGGATGCTGGGTGATAGCCAGCCTCCCTGGGCCTTTCTCAGGGTATATCGCTACCTGGAGAAGTACGGCGTGGTCTCTGTAGCCCACCTTTACACCTTCTCCCTCATTGGGTGGTTTAAGGTCAATGGGAATGGCAAGCTAGTGCCTTATCCCACTCTTGAGGAGCAGGGCATAACCATTAAGGACCGAGACCATGCCCTAAGGCTGCTAACAGAGGGCGAGCTTAAGGGGAAGCTAATGTGGGCCCCATTCTACGGAGCTGAATACAAGAACGACCTGGTAACCAAGATAGCCAAGCAGTGGAAGTGCGATGCGGGGATAATACACCTTAACCGCGGTTGTGAGGGGACAGCCCAGCATCAGATGGAGATGAAGATAGCTTTGGCAAAGATGGGGATGCCGGTGATGACCTTTGAAGGGAATATGGCGGATGAGAGGGAGTTTGATGAGGCTCGAACCAAGAGATTTATTAACCTCTTCATCACCGAGACCTTAGGGCTCAAGAAGGTGGTTGATTAAAGACTCAGAGAAAGGAGGACAAGATGATAGTTGCAGGAATAGATGTGGGCGGTAAGAACGTACACGCAGTTATCACCAAGAATGGCGACATATTGGCAAAGGCGGAGGCACCGTCCGGCATCAAGAAGGCTGAGGCGGCTGAGCAGTTGTATAACGAGGCACTCAAGCAAGCCGGGCTGAAGCGGGAAGATGTTAGCCGGGTGGTAGCTACCGGCAGTTCCGGCCAGAGGGTTACTTTCGCCGATGGTGTCATCCCCGATGCTACGGCTGATGCCAGAGGGGTAATTCGGCTTATTCCCTCAGCGAGGACCATCATTGATGTCGGGGCTGAGGAGGGTCGGGCAATAAAAGTTAACCCCGAGGGTAAGGTTCTGGACTTTGCCATCAACGAGAAGTGTGCCGCCGGCACTGGCACCTTCGTTGACACCATGGCCCGGGCACTAGAGATGCCGGTGGAGGAAATGGCGAAGCTCTCACTTCAGTCCACGCGTTCCATCCCGATGAATGCCCAGTGCGCTGTTTTCGGAGAGTCCGAGGTGGTATCGCTGATTCACCAGAAGACGCCGAAGCATGATATTGCCCGCGCCGTCCATGATGCCATAGCCGGAAGGGTTGGCTCCGTGGCGCGCATTGTGGGGCTGGAGGATGATGTAGTCATGATTGGCGGGGTGGCTAAGAATATCGGGTTTATGGAGTCTTTAAAGAGGGACATAGGTATAGAGGTGAAGGTGCCGGATGCCCCAGATTTTGTTGGTGCCTTAGGTGCTGCTGCCGCTGCCGCTGCTGGAGTGCTTGAGGAAGAGGTGAAAGCCAGGGTTGTGGAAAAAGAGACAGTTGAAGAGGGGAAGACTTAAATATAAAAAAGGAGGAAAGAGCAATGGTTGAGGCCAAGAAAGAAGTAGAATTCTGGAGATGGCCGGAGACCGCTTGGGTAAATCCGGACATCGACTGGTCGAAGGGGAAGATCATTACCGCAGGGGTAGATGTTGGTTCGGTTAGCTCGCAGGCAGTGGTCATGGTTGATGGCGAGCTTTATGCCTACAGCAACACGCGTACCGGCTCTGATAGCCCTGACAGCGCTTGGAAGTGCATGAACATGGCACTAGAGGGAAGCGACATGACGGTGGATAACCTTGACTATTGCATCGGGACCGGCTATGGAAGGGTGAACGTCCCTATGGCACAGCAGACGATAACTGAAATTGCCTGCCATGCCAGGGGAGCTAACTTTATGTATGGGCCAGAGGTAAGGACGGTGATGGACATGGGCGGTCAGGACTGCAAGGCCATCAACTGCGATGACAGGGGCAAGGTTCTGAAGTTCATGATGAACGATAAGTGCGCTGCTGGAACTGGTCGGGGGATGGAGGTGTTTGCTGACCTCATCAGGATTCCCGTTTGGGATATCGGCTCCCGCTCCTTCCAGATCGAGAAAGAGCCACCAATGATAAGCAGCACCTGCGTGGTATTCGCCAAAACCGAGGTCGTTGCCTTATTGCAGGAAGGGGTGCCCGAGAATGACATCATGGCTGCTTATTGTGCTGCCATGGCTCACCGAATAACGGAGCTGCTGAACCGCCTGGGCATCGAGGAGAAATTCGCCATCACCGGCGGTATAGCTAAAAACATAGGAGTGGTAAAGAGGCTGGAGAAGGAATTGGGGGTTACAACTATGGAGCTGGGTTGGCATGACGCAAAGATGCGTGACAAGGGCCTTCCCTTCGACACCCAGATCACTGGTGGGATAGGAGCGGCTCTCTTCGCTCGGGCTCTCCTGGAGAGGGGTAGGGTGAAGAGCGCAAGAAAGGCATAATGTTAGCCCATTATGGTTTCAAAGACGGGTCAGGTGATTGGTTCCTCGCAGTTGACACTGATAAATGTGATGGCTGCGGCAAATGCGTAGAGGTCTGCCCAGCGAACGTCCTTGAGGTAGGTGAGGACGAATATGACCCTTTCCGGGAGGAGCCGGTGGTCAAGGTTAGACGCGAGGAGCGTAAGAAGCTCAGGTATACCTGCGCTCCCTGCCGACCTGGCTATGGGGAGAAACCCCCGCCCTGTGTGGCTGCCTGTGAATCTGGAGCCTTATCCCACTCAGAGGGATGGAAGCTCCTATATGGGCGGTAGTACATATAATTAGAAGCTTTAACCTGCTATACAGTTGTGGTTACTTTAAGCATTGATGAGATTGAAGTTACCGTGCCCGAAGGGATGACAATATTGGATGCCGCCCAAGAGGCAGGCATTTATATCCCTCACCTTTGTTCCCACCCTGACCTTCCCCCGGTAGAGCAACTAAAACCAGCAGAGGCTGTCTACCGTGATGGCAAGCGCCTAGAGAACAAGAGGCCCGAGCTGCAGTACGAGGGCTGTCAGCTTTGCGTGGTGCAGATTGAGGGAAGTGAAGGTTTCCATCGCGCTTGCTCTACCAAAGTGGACGAAGGGATGGTAGTTCGCACTGATATACCGGAGGTTCAACAGTTCCGCCAAGACCGGCTCATGTTTCTTCTGGCTGAACATCCCCATGCCTGCTTGGCCTGTGCTCAAAAGGAAGGCTGCGCCCGATTTCCCTGCTCCATGAACATACCAGAGAAGGAAAGGTGCTGTCCCCTGTTCGGCACCTGTGAGTTCCAGAGGTTAGTTGAGTATGTGGGGATTAAGAAGGAGACCCCGCGTTATGTGTTTAAAGACCTACCTGTGGTCAAAGATGAGCCATTATTTGAACGAGATTACAACCTGTGTATTGGTTGTACCCGCTGCATCCGGGTCTGCCGGGAGGTGTGGGGGGTAGAGGCTATCGACTTCGTCTTTGATGAAGAGGGACGAGTCATGGTAGGCACGGTCAGCCCTACACTTAGGGAATCTGCTTGCCGCTTCTGCACTGCTTGTGTTGAGGTCTGCCCGACAGGTGCGCTAGTAGATAAAGAGCTATTTGAAGAGGTTCTGTGCCAAAGTGCTTGTCCCGCAGGTATAGATGTCCCCCGCTATGTCCGCCTGATAAAAGAAGGAAGATTTGCTGAGGCAGTGGCAGTAATTCGGGAGAAGGTTCCGTTTCCAGCAGTGCTGGGGCATATCTGCCTGCACTTTTGTGAGGAGAAATGCCGACGGGCTGAAGTAAATGAACCGATAGCAATAAGGGCTCTTAAACGGTTTGCTGCCGAGCATGACACGGGGCTGTGGAAGCAGAAGGTGAAGGTAGTAGCTTCATCCACCGGCAAGAGAGTAGCTATTGTTGGCTCGGGTCCCGCTGGGCTAACTGCGGCATACTACTTGGCTAAACTCGGGCACAATGTGGTTGTTTTTGAAGCCCTACCTGTGGTTGGCGGTATGATGAGAGTCGGCATTCCCCAGCATCGTCTATCCAAGGAGGTACTGGATAAAGAGATAGACGAGATAAAGAGCACTGGCATTGAGATTAAAACAAATACCAAGGTTGAATCGGTAGCTAAGCTCCTAGAAGAAGGCTACAACGCTGTTTTGCTAGCCGTCGGTGCTCACCGTGGCCTGAAGTTGCCTCTCCCTGGGGCTGACCTTGATGGGGTGCTGGTCAATATCCCCTTCCTGAGGGATGTCAACCTGGGCAAAGAGGTTAAGGTAGGTAGCAGAGTGGTAGTTCTTGGCGGTGGTAATGTTGCCTTTGACTGTGCTCGAACTGCACTAAGGCTAGGGGCTAGCGATGTCCATATAGCCTGTCTTGAGCCTAGAGAGGGTATGCTGGCTGCACCTGAAGAAATTGGCTGGGGAGAAGAAGAGGGTATTACCATCCATAGTTCCCAGACTTTTACTAGGATTGTGAGCGATAATGGACGAGTTAATGGTGTGGAATGCCTTGATGTGAAGTCCTTTCAGTTTGATAAGGAAGGTAAGCTTCATGTTGAGTCTATTGCCGGCTCGGAGCATGTTTTACCGGCTGATACTGTTATCTTTGCCATCGGTCAACTGCCTGAACTTGAGCTGATTGATGGGGTTAGTGGCATTAGGATAACCAAGCGACGGACTCTGGAGGTTGCCCCGAATACACTGGCTACCGGTACAGCAGGCATCTTTGCTGCAGGTGATGCGGTAATTGGCACAGCCTCGGTTATCGAGGCAATTGCCGCCGGGCGACAGGCAGCTACCTCTATTGATAGATACCTTGGTGGTAACGGTGAGATTGATGAGACGCTGGTTGATGTTGAAGAATCCAATCCTTACTTAGGACGTGAGGAAGGTTTCGCAGATAGGTTTCGGGTTCCCATGCCATGCCTGCCTGCAAAGCAGCGGTATAGTAGCTTTGCCGAGGTGGAACTGGGCTTTAGTGAATCTGAAGCAGTTGATGAAGCCAAGCGT
This sequence comes from Dehalococcoidia bacterium, assembly GCA_030608005.1. GTDB lineage: Bacteria > Chloroflexota > Dehalococcoidia > Dehalococcoidales > BS750m-G39 > JAUWIX01. Next base: position 15,489 of record JAUWIX010000014.1, on the reverse strand, counting down.
TGTCTTAGATGTGACCTCAGGCTTCTCCTCTCCAAGCCTATTCTGGCACCAAAGGAGGAGCTGTGGGTAGAGTTCACCTCAGAGAACGTAAGCCAGGTTCCCGAGGTGGAGGGAGTCTATCAACTGCTGGATGAAGAGAAGAACATCATTTACATCAAGGGAGCGATGAACTTGCACCGGGAGCTGAAGGAGCAATTGGAGGTTAATGAGAAGGCTCACTACTTCATGTATAAAGAGGAACCGATGTTTACCAAGCGGGAGAGCGAGTTCCTGCAGCAGTACATTGCTCAATACGGTCAGATGCCCGAAGGGAATCGAGAGCTGGAGGATCTCTTCTAGGCCCAAAGGTCTAGCGGCTTTTAGGACTCGGTGGGGTTCAAAAAATCCCCATAGACTTAAAGAATCCGGTGAACAACTTAGCGCCTCCTCCGTAAAGCCTGCGATAAAATAATAACCCCTATTGTAACCACTCCACCTATTACGCCCCACAGCACTGGCCAATTGATTGACTCAGTTGGCAGTGGTGCCGCCGTATCGGGGGCAGTAGCCTCGGGTGGTGAGTTACCTACTGTCGGTGGGGTGGCGTCTTCAGATGCTGCAGTTGCTATCCTCACTGAATCCCCCGTCCATGTTGCCGATATCTCCTCAGCCAGGTTATTGGCAAGCATGCCGTTGGAAAGGCTTATTGTGCTGCTGTCGCCCCCAGAGCCAATAACATGGAAGTGCAATACTGCCAGATAGCCAGAGCCACTTACCCCTGATAGACCAGGAACATTCTGAATAACTCTCCATGTCCCCGAGCTAATCTCGGTATATAGGTCAACCGGTATTGTTGTTGACCCTATCAGCCCTGAGGTTACATTATCCAATTGAAGCACCGAGGCATCAAAGGAGACATCATAGTTACAAGAATCAAAGCCCACCACCTCACTGATATTGACATTAGCCGTGAAGTCACTATCGGGGCGTGCCTCATCGGGAGCATCAATGCTAGCGATAACCTCTGTCGTCGAGGTTATATTTGCCCATGAGATAATGCCTTCATCATAATATGTTGCCCTGGTGGCATCTATATCACTATTGTTGTTACCATTAGTCTCGTAGGTGCTGTAAGTACTAAAATACTCGCCTATAGCATCTCCATCCTGCTCTATCTGGGCATGGGCTATAATAGGGAATAAGAACAACAGCATAATAACTGCTGTTAGTAGCAAGGCTTCTCTATGTAATGTTCTTTTCCGCATTTTACACTCCCAGATTTGGGATACTAGAGGCTCACCGCATTTCCTCCTTATTTAGCCACAATAGTTAATGTAGCGCCAATCTTTAACGCCGTCAAGGTAATAGAGGCGTAAAACCGTCATTAAACTCCGCTGCTTTAATAATCAATCCAGCCCGGCTATAATCCTCTCTATCTTGGTGATATCCAGGGCATTGACACTGCCATCCTGATTGGCATCAGCCCCAGGAGTTTCAGCATCCAGCCCGGCTATGATTCTTTCTACTTTAGTAATATCAAGGGCGTTGACATTACCATCACCATTGGCGTCTCCTGGCAATACTGAGGTGATATCTACTGAATCGCCGACCCATGTTGCCGATATCTCCTCAGCCAGGTTATTGGCAAGCATGCCGTTGGAAAGGCTTATTGTGCTGCTGTCGCCCCCAGAGCCAATAACATGGAAGTGCAATACTGCCAGATATCCAGAGCCACTTACCCCAGTTAATCCAGGAACATTCTGAATAATCCGGTATGTCCCCGAGCTGATCTCGGTATATAGGTCAACCGGTATTGTTGTTGACCCTATTAGCCCTGAGGTTACATTATCCAGCCGTAATACTGAGGCATCAAAGGAGACATCATAGTTACAAGAATCAAAGTCCGCCACCTCGCTGATATTGACATCAGCGGTAAAGTCGCTATCGGGGGCTGCCTGAGCAGGGGCATCGATGCTAACGGTAACCAACCCCGCTGCTACCACGGTAAAGCTGTCAGCAAGTGTTCCCGTTCCATCTGGAGTGGTAACTGAAACATCCCTCAGCCCCAGTGTGGCAGTAGCACTGATAGAGATGTTGGCCGTTATCTGCGTTGCGCTAACCACGGTAAAGGAGTTGACCGTTATCCCGTCACCGAAACTTACCGCAGTGGCTCCGGTAAAGTTAGTGCCGCTAATGGTGACCTCCAGTGTCGCCCCTTGCTCCCCAGAGTTGGGACTAACTGAGGCTACTGTCGGCGCCTCGGCGGGACTAACCTGCAGGGTTACCGGCACTGTGGTAGAGGCTTCATCTGGGTCATTACTGGCGATGACTATCTCAGCGCTGTAATTGCCCTCGGCAAGACCGGTGGTATTTATGGTTACCGTTATAGAGTCCGAACTGCCCGCCGCCACTGTGCCTGACTTGGGATTTTCGTCCAGCCAGGAGCAATCGGTACTACTTACCGTGAAGGTTGCTGTTGCCTCATCGAGCAAGCTCTCATCAGCATCATATACGTTAGCAGTAACAGTGTATTGACCCACAACTGCGTCTGCGGACAAACTATAGGTGAAGTTCCGGCTAACCACTGCTCCTGCTTCTACTGTTATCGCAGAGCTGTCCTCAAATACCGATACCCCTTCGGGGTTCTGCACACTGACGGTGACATTGCCGTTGACCAGCGCCACATCACCACCATTGCCCACATCCACGTAGATGGTCACATCTTCCTCGGGTATGTAGCTATCCGTGTCGGTAAACAGTGTCACTATGCTTACCTCGGGAGTACCGATTATTGCGCCAGTAGTCCCGTAATAGAAGATTACATTCTTGGCTTCACTGGGTGAGAGCGTGCCCAGGTTCCAATACATGCCCACTGCGGTATCCCAGGTTATTGTCTGCCCTGAGATTATGGCATAGTCAAAGGGCACACTATAGATATCCGGCCAGTAAGCAAATTGCACCTTGTAAGGCTTGTTGCTAGTGTCAAATGTGCAGTTAGAGGTCAGCGTTGGATTGACCAGGTCATCGGTAGCCTTCCAGTAGTCAAATACTGGATTAGTGTGTTCCTGCTCTGTGGTGACGTTCCCCACTCCGGGGACGATAAATGGAGCACCATCATTGTACGCCAGCATGGTATCGAGGAGAAAGCGTATCTTCACCTCGTGGCTGGTAGCATCGTTATTGGTCACGGTAACATGATATTGAGTGGTATTTGACTGCAAGGTCAGTCTCTGCGAGACCTCTACATTTGTCGGCAAGGACCACTGCGCAACGATACTGTCGCCATCGATGGCTGGCGTCTGAGTTACATATGTATCCATAGTGTAGTCCTGATAGTAATCGCTTCCATCTAACTGAACCGTCATATAGGAGGTGCCGGCATACGGATAGCCATAAAGCAACAGCTTTTCATCAGCGGTGGCTTCGGTATATCTGCCAATGGAACTGGCGTCACTAACCGCAATACTCATATCATACCCGGAATTGGTCAAAACCAAGTCCGGACTCCGGGAGAGCATCTGTTCCTTCTCCGTTGCCAGGCTGCTCGGTGTTAGTATTGGTGTCTCCTGGTCGCTGATATCATAGGTAAGGTCGGCACCACCATCGTTGCCAATGGTCAGGGTATAATCCTGTGCGGTGTTTGGAGACAGCGTCACATCGAAGCTGGTTGGAGAAACCGTGATGTCAGGCACAGTCGGAGAGGAGAGTATAGCACTAAGAAATTCATCCCACTGGGTATCGGTGGTGAACAAGAGACTGGTCTCGTAGTCGGAGAAGTAATCCGTCACAGTCTCAGGGTAGTAGATGGACAGCCCGTGGGAATTGGCTACCGATGAGGTGTGCCCCTCGGCAATAACGGCATTATTTACCGCCGTCATAACTGAACCGGCGGCATCTCTAACTGCTTGACTGATGCTGGTATCCTGATTTACCAGCTGGGCAAAGTGGTAGAGGTCAATATAGTAGTCATAGTAGTATTCTTGCGCCTGACCTCTGGCTGTCTTAATCGCACTCCAATCACCGGTGGCACTGGTCATGGCTTGAGCCAAGCTGTCAATGGCAGTTGCCAGTTCATCGACCAGACCCAGATTCGCCGCCGACTGAGTTATGCCCAGCGTTGAACTATAGGAGCTTATGTAGTCATTGACTATTTGGGTAGCCAGTTCTGTAGGTGTCATCGCTGGATTGCCGGTTAGGGCGGTCAGGGTATGTGCATAATCCCAGCCATCACCGGGTTCGGTTTCCTCCGAGCCTACGGCTATGTCAACCAGGGGACGGCTAGCACTCCCCATGACCTGATAGGCTACCTCCACCATCTCCATCAGACAGGCATCAAAGCCAATGATATCCAGTGTTTCTCCGGTGGTGGCGTTAGCTGCATTCAGTGCGCTCCTCAGCTCGGTCATGGTTAACTCGTCACCAGCCTGGTCATCAGAGCAGATGGATTTCATAGTCGTGGTGGCATTTCTCTCTCTCCAACCGCTGCCATGGTCCCACAATACCAGGGCATAATGCTGAGCTGGGTAGTTAGCGATAGCCCACTCAATGAAGCTCTGCAGTGTCGCCGGGTCACCCATATTTACCTCTCCCAGGTCAGCAATCACCGGAGAGTTAATGATGGCGGCGTCAGTATCCTGGGTTACATAGAACCTCTTGGCGCCGGTCCAGTTTCCGTTGCTGGTGTCATCGTCCCAGTCGCGCTCGGCACGGTCCATCTCAACCACAATTTTGACATCATCCGTAGAGCCAGCTACCTCCATCTCGTTCAAATCATCTATGCCGGCACTTTCCAGGTTATTATCGGCATCAAGGTAAACCATAAACAGCCAATCTGCCTCTAGCTCAGAGGCATTGGCAGCTATGGCAGCCTGGATATCTAGCAGACCGTATCCGTCTATATTATCGTTGGCTTCCACGGAAGTAGCTGTTGACTGGAGCAGGTTTCTAACTGCGGCTGGATGCCTTTTTAAGTCAGGCTTGGCCTCAAGCAGTAGTGCAGTTGCTCCGGCGGCAATGGGGCAAGCCATGCTTGTTCCCTGCATCGCATAATAATCTGCCGGACCTGAGCCATCCAGGTTCAAGCCATCATTGTCAACAATGTACGGGTCATAGTCAGCATTACCCAAAGTGTAGATATCTGTATCCCGAACTGAGATGATGGCACTGCCCGGGGCAACGATATTTGGCTTCTGCGGCGCTCCGCTATCCACCCTCGGTCCGCGGCTACTAAAGGAGGTTATGGTGTCTACTGTTTGTTCAGGGTTGATATACCAATAGGCAGTCCCTGAATAATTAGTCCAGTTCTTTCTGGTAGTATAAGCGCCAACGGCTATGGCTTTCTCCGCATCTGCCGGTGAAGAAATGGTGTAATAGGGGTCGGGGTTCTGAAATTTCACCGAAGCGCCGCTACTGGCAATACCTTCGAAGTAGATGTGGAAGAACTGGTTATTATCTGAATTGTTGGTTACCTTCAGGTAGTAGGTTAGGGCTCCTGCCGGCAGATAATAGTACCAACCAGCGTCGGGACCATAACCGGAAAGCTCATGCTCTGTGCCCTTCCAGCTCTCCTCCTGGGCACTTGCCCAAGTATCAGCCAACGGCGTTTGGTCAGATGCGTAGTATTCCAGAACCAGGTCATTGCTATTTGCCAGACCATCATACCAAACCAGGTTAAACCCAAGTCCGGCATTGCCCCCATTGGAGCCGGTAACATTGACCTGAATGAAGCCAGTGCTGCTATAGGCGTTCACTGTGCCTGAGTAATGCTGGGCATCGTTAGCGTCATTTCCCGCCGAGATAAAGACCACAGCTCCTTTACCAAAGGCATAGTCCACCGCTTGGGAAGTCTGCCGGGTCCCATCATGGTAATCTCCCCAGCCGCCATAACTCATAGTTATGATGTCAGCGTCATAGGTATCTACCGCTGCCTTAATGGCATTGGTCATGGCATCAAGTGAAGCACTGCCTGTGTTATCCTTACCAATCTTGAGAAATACAAGGTCAGCATCTGGTGCCATACCTTTATACTGGTGGGTGGCTCCTGCTGATTGTGTTCCCTGTCCCACAGCCGAGCCGGTAACATGGGTGCCATGACCAGTCACGGCATTGGCAATGGTATTGTCTAGTACTGGCCAGTTTGAATAGTCTTTACTAGCCACCGGCGCTGGGATATCAGGGTGAGCGGTGTCCAGTCCAGAATCCAACACTGCTATCCTGACCCCGGTTCCATCATAGCCCGAGGTCCATACATCATCAGCGTTTATCTTTATTGCTGCCAGGTCATTCTGGGGCTCAAGCACCTGCTCTGCGGTATCAAGCCGAACTACATAGTCTTTGCCTGCCAGTTCATCGAGCTTATCTACAGGCATATCAGCTACTATAAATCCGGTGGGGTAGTCGCCTACAGGGGGTATCCACGAATCGGAATAGGGGGTGATGCCCATCGTCTCTAGCTCATCTATTTGCCATGCTGTAAGCTCTTGGGCAAGGTGGATGAATGTCCTCTGCATGTCAAGGTTTTCTGTCCTCATCCCCGTTTGCTTCATCATGTTCAACTCATCTACTGTTGGCGGGGCTTGCTGGCAGCGCACCTTGGCACCTACTTGTAAGGAGAGCAGGGCACTAATTTTTGCCTCAGGCTCAGATGCTTGAGGTGAAATTGCCTGGCTATCACTTCCGGATGATTGAGATGAACTTGCTTGGACGCCAGGCATACTGCTGAAGATAAGTAATAGCAAGATGAAAATTGTGCCTATAATTTTTGCTGTTTTGTTCACGCTTACCTCCTTGAATAACTCTAACCCTTGGTTATAGTACTTATTTCCCATGGTAACCTCCTTAAATGTTATTGTGGACAGGTGGCTACAATAATGGCGCTAAAATGGTCTTCTGTCAATAGCACTTTTGTTTATAGTATCTTGAATACCTGATACTCTCTAGGGGGGTAATTTCCTTAAATGTTGGGGGGGCTGGTGGCTATAATTACGGTAGTTGTTCTGTCTGGGGCTCAAGCACCTGCTCTGCGGTATCCAGCCGCATTACATAATCCTTGCCCGCCAGTTCATCAAGCTTATCTATGGGCATATCAGCCACGATGAATCCGGCGGCATGCCCACCCGCAACCGGTATCCACGAATCGGGATAGGGGGTAATGCCCATCGCCTCTAGCTCATCTATTTGCCATGCTGTAAGCTCTTGGGCAAGGTGGATGAATATCCTCTGCATGCTAAGGTTTTCTGTCCTCATCCCCATTGCCTTCATCTGCTCCAACCTCTCTGGTGTGGGAGTGGCGAGCTGCTTCTCCCTCAAATCTATCTGAAGAAGAAGTAAGGCGCTGGCTTTCTTTGCTTTTATCTCTATCTCCTGAGCATATAAATACGGCTCGCCATCCTTGGTTATCCTAATAACTCCGGTAACCTTTATTGGGCACCCCACATCGTCCAAGGGATCGAGACCAGCCGGTTTGCCAGTAACATAGAGCCAACCAGTAGCATCCTCCACCAGCCAGTCGCTGCGGGTTACTGGCGGACTGCCAAAGCCTCCTTTCCACCCCTGATACTTCCCTTCAATAGTAACCACCTTTCCCTCATAGGCTGTCGGGACTCCCCTTATGTCTCCGATGGTCGCTTTGACGGGAGGGGGCGGCAAAGGAGGTGCTTGTTGACACGCAGTCATTAAAAGGACAGCTAAAAAAGCAGCCGATAAAATTAGTTTACCGATTAAGTGCCTATCCATTACCTTTTATTTCCTACTTGTGCTTGCTCAATAGAACATATAAACTCGGGACTACTTGTTGTAGCTAAGTAAGGTCCACCAACGAGAAAACCATTGCCTCCCACGGCTATATTAATTTAGTATGCCTTTCTTCTAGCTAGCAAGAAAATAATTAACCCCATCACAATCACCCCACCTATTACTCCCCAGATGAGATGCCAGTTGACAGGGTTGGCTGGTGCTGGTGGTGGGGATGGTGGGGATGGTGCCCCTCCCATAACTACAAATGTGCCACTAAGTCCATTAATATCTACTGAATAGCTACCAGGCAAATCCTTCGCTGTGGTAAAGATTACCTTCTGGCTGGCACCAGCGTCAACAGTTACCTCTTTACTTGCTTCCACTACACCATCTATCTTCAGCGTTAATTTATAGTTGCCAGCCTCCTCGCCGGTGTTGGCTACCTGGGCACTGATAGTTACGCTTTCGCCAGGAGTAACCTCGCTAGGTGATATAATAAGAGAACTTAGGCTAAAAGTGGCTGGCTCAGGCGGCTCATAAGCCAGGGCAGCAAGAGCAGTAAAGTGGCTGACAGGAGCAGTTATGGTATTGGCTTCAGGGTCAACTGTAGACTCTAGCTCCACCCACATATCTGCTCCAGCATCCCACCAAGCCAAGACCAGCTCCTTTTCAGCTACACCCTCGGGTATCTTAGAGGAGTCATAGGTATACTCCAGAGTTGCTGCCGGATTGAAAACAGCCCCGTCAGGCTTGAAGTTATAAACCGCCCCAATAATATGGGCACCAGCGGGTAGGGCGGGTGGTGCTCCCATTCTGGTCATCTTTATCTCAGATAGCGGCTCACCATCCTTGGTTAGGCCGACAGTATCCTTATCAATTGTCAACCGACATAAGCTATCAGAAGACTCAGCAATGACTGCCTCAGTAAATACCCCAGCGCTATTGATAATACCTGATACATCCGTTGTCCCTGGCGGTGGACCTTCTATAGTTGCTGTCAGATTTAATTCTGTTACCTCACCACTGTGCCACTCTGCAGTCTGCCCGGTAGAAACACCATTTACATAGAAGGTTAAGGTGGCTCCCTCCACTATATCCCCCTGGACAATAAGCTTTGGCTCCAGTGGATTTGAGCTACCATAGCTACCTTCAACAGCGGTTACCATAGGGTTGTTGTTAACATCTGTCTGAACCCCCTCCCCCCTTGCCTCCACCTCAGTTTCCACCGGCGCCGGGCTACCATTTACCTCCACTGTGCCGTGGAAGGCATGTGGCAGTGGGGGAATCCCTTGAGCGTAGACCGGGGTGGTACAAAGGGTTAGTAGCACAGCTAGAAGTAGAAAGGCAATTGTTTTTGTTTTCATTGGTTTCCTCCTTTACTGAATTTTGTTAACCTCGTCCTCCTTATCCCTCTATCTCACCTACCATTTCACCACCTACAAACGGCAGGTGTTACCCCCTTCTTAATCGAGCGATGGCTGTAGCGGGGTGATAGTAAACCCAGCCAGGGTACAATCATTCTGCATGTAAATCCAGTAACCTTCACCAACCAGCATAGCCTGGTCGGTATAGCTCTGACCGGAAGAATAGGTCCAATCTGAGCTATTCATCGAGGGACTGACAACCTGGGAATAACCGGGCAGGTTGGTTGGCGTATTGGCTACCGATTGCACGGCGTCATCCACATGCTTGCTCTCCAGGTTGGCTAGACCAATCAAGTTCCACCCGGCATATAAATCCTTAGTTGGTGTAGATGTGTCAGTGGCGTTATACTTCAGTATCACGCTATCAGTGGCGTTCATCTTAATATAGATAGCGTCGCACGGCTCCAGCTCATAGCCGGTGGTTATCTGTTCCCAGTAAGTGCCGTCGGCATCAGCATCATTGGTGTCATACCAGTAGGCGATGGTCATCTTGGCTGAGTCCACTACCTCATCAACGGTATCCCCTGCTGCGTCAAGGATTATCGGCGTTGACAGGGTATTCCAGCCAACGCTTAGATTCACGACTCGGGAATAATAGGCAGCGTTATCAGCGATGACATCGGCTTTAGGCTTATATAGCCACTCGTAATAGGTAACCCGGTCGGTGATATTCTCGCCAGTGCCCTCGGGATTAGATACATCAACACTGGCACCGGTAGCTGCGGTATAGGTTGGTCCCGAAGCATCACCCCACCAGTTATACTTGGCATCTACAGTTGATACACCGGAGAGAACATTCACCCCATAGCCGGTGTTATCGTAGATGTCGTTGTAGTTAATAAGGTGACTGGCGGACGTAGTCCCCACGTCAATGCCGTCACCAATGTTACCAGTTACAGTATTCTTTTTAATAGTATAGGCGGTACCCTTTACGTATATGCCGTCCTCATAACAACCAGTGATGGTATTGCTGGTTATGGCGATGGTGTCTGTAAGACTGTCGTATCCCTGAATACCATAACTGGTAGCACTGGTAATTGTGTTGCTGGTAATACTGACTGAGGAGACCTTATGAGTGGCATCTCCTCCATCGAGGTATATACCCTTGCCCTTCTGGTCAGTGATGGTATTGCCGCTGATGGTAATCCCGCTTATGGCATAGCTAGCCGTTGCCCTGATATCAATGGCGGCATCGGTGCTAGCCGGGCTGGACCCCCCGCCATTGGTGAAGGTATTGTTGCTTATTGTCCCGTTAGTGAAGGCGGCATTTGTTGAAGTGAGCATAACTCCCCGATTGTATATGTAGTTGAACACGCAGTTCTGCACCGTGATGTAATCGGCGTAACTATCATAGATGCCGTAGTTAAAGACGATGCCGCTCCTCAGTCGGTCGAAGGTTATGCCATCAATGGTAACATCGTAGGTAGCACTACCGGTGGCGGTTATATCTATCGCCTTATCAACGATAGTGGTTGGTCTGAGTGTAGTGGATGAGGCGCCATTAACCGACTCTAGGGTGATTGCCTTAGCCATTGTAATTCCAGTATCAACCTCATATATGCCATCGCCCAGCTTAACCGTCTCGCCGGGCAGAGCGTCATTAACAGCGTTTTGAACATAATCCCCACCATGATAGTCATCACCCTCATCTACCGGGGAAGTAGAAGTTGGAGCGTAGGTATTCACCAGCTCATTATTGGTATCATACAGTGAAACCGCTGGGGCAACAGTTACTGTCCAACTGGCTGAGGTATAGCTACCAACCGAAGCACTGATAGTATAGGTTCCAGCAACACTATCCTTGTAGAGAAAGGGGAATTGACCAGCGGTGATACCATCAGGGTCACCGGCACCATCATATATAGTGGCTGAGCTTATTTCAGAGTCGGCTGCGGAATAAAACTTTCCCGTGCCTGAAGTCGAGCTCAGGCTTGCCGTCAGGTCATTGCCTGGCGCCTTTATGTTTCCATACTGGTCCTGAAGCTGGAGATATATTGCACTGGAGTACATATTTACCATGGTGGCGTCATCAGAATAGGCACCGCTCTTGTTGGCAAATCCCAGTTTAGTCGCTGTGTCGGCAGTTATGGCATAGCCGTTTGTGGTGCCGCTGGTCTGGGAGCTCCAGTTGGTGCCGCTATCAGTAGAACGGAGGATAGTGCCAGAGGCGCCTACAGCATAGACATCACTGGCACCGCTTCCCCAGATAGCATAGAGGTTATTAGTGGTGCCGCTGGTCTTTGCGGTCCAGTTACTGCCGCCATCACTAGAATAGAGGATAGTGCCAGAGGCGCCTACAGCATAGACATGGGTTGCATCGTATCCCCAGACACCATAAAGGTCATTGGTGTCGGTGTTGGTCTGGGAGCTCCAGGTAGTGCCATTATAGTGTAGTATAGTGCCAGAGGCGTCTACAGGAATAGTGCCAGAGGCGCCTACAGCGTAGACATGGGTTGCATCGTATCCCCAGATACCATAAAGGTGATTGGTGGTGCCGCTGGCCTGGGAGCTCCAGTTGGTGCCATCATAATAGATGATAACCCCGCTATGTCCTACAGCGTAGACATTGCTACTTGAAGTTCCCCAGACGCCATAGAGGTTATTAGTGGTGCCGCTAGCCATTGAGCTCCAGCTAGTGCCGTCATAATGACGCATGGTATCATCATCATAATGTCCTACAGCGAAGACATCGTCGGTATCGCTCCCCCACACACCATAAAAGGTGTTAGCCGCCTCAGCATATTTGGGCTCGGCACTGGTATGTATCTTCACCCTGGCAGTAGAGGTAGAGGTGGTGGGGTTCACCAGCCCGAAGCCTTGACGGAAATAGACATATACATTGGCATGATTAGCCACTGCCTGGGGCACAGTCAGCGTCACGGTGCGACTATCTGAATGGCAGGTGGGGTCAACGGTGCACTCCGTTAATGAATAGCTAGTCCCACTGCCATCGGCATCCACCTGCACCTGGTTCTTGCTGGCTGAGGCGGGCACAGTGGTTCCTGATGAGAAAATCACAGTGATAGTGCCCGACCCTGCCGTCAGAGCACCGCTAGAACCCACAGTGAATTCAAACTTATATTCTGCCGCCGAGCCAACTGTAGCTGGATTGGGATAGCCTGACAGATGGTCAACACTAGTAACCGCCGTACCGCCCAGGGAGAAGTATTCGGAGTAAACAGCAGTGGTGCCCTGGCTTGTTACCACCTTCACCCGGTAGGTAGTGCCTTTTGTTGGAGCGCTTGTTATTGTGGCACCGGTCTCAAACTTGATATAGGGTGAGGCACCGGCGGCTATATCCATTGGGAGCTTTAGCCTAACCCGGTAGGTACCAACATCAGGGTCAGTATAGCAATCAGTATAACCAATGGTCGTGGTTGCCGCCCCGTCAGGGTCAACTGCTACGTAGGTCTTGTCTATTGAGCTGGGCAAGGTGAAGGCGTATCCTGAACCTTCTTCCCCTGCCATTTCTGTTGTCCCATCAGGAAAGGTTACGGTAATCGTGTCTACGTCGCCGGTCAGGGCAGTAGTAGCCGTAAAGTGGATGATATACTCCAGGGCAGTGCTCGTTGAATTGAGGACAGTATCGTCTGACAATTCCACCCATACATTGGTTACACTTGTGGATGCTTCAGCCCTCTCGATCGCGGGGAAGGGTAACATTACCATACCCACAACCAAGATAGATACTAGGAACCCCCAAGCCGTTTTCCCTTTCATCATATCGGTTGTCAGCCTCATGCCCTCTGCTCCCCCCTGCAAACGATGGGATGAGTTTATCGGCGAGAAAGGCTTTGCTTTTCCTGACTCTCCATTCACCAGGTGTAGCGTAACTATTTACTACTACCTTTTAGGCTATCCTCTTTCTGACTACCAAGAAGATAATTACGCTTACTACGACTACCCCACCTATAATGCCCCAGATGAGAGGCCAGTTAACCACCGCCGGAGGTAGTATCGGTGGTGGAGGTGGTGGAGCTGGCTTTTCTTTTACTGTAAATGAACCACTAAGTCCATTAACATCCACTGAATAGGTCTTAGCTACATTCTTCGATGTGGTAAAGATTACCTCCCGGCTGGCACCAGCGTTGAGTGTTATCTCTTCACTTGCTTCCTCTACGCTGTCTATCTTCAGCGTCACCTTATAGCTACCAGCGGCATCACCAGCGTTGGTAATCAGGATGCTGATGATTATAGGTTCCCCAATATAAACCTCAATTGGAGATATGGAGAGGTTACTACTAGTGAAAAGGGCAGCCGGTGGTTTCCCCAGAGTGGTGAAGGTATATTCATCGGACACCGCTAAATTATCAGCCCTATCACTTGACATTACCCTGAAGTAATGGGTGGTACCTGGGGTCAGGTCAGCGATATGGCTAAGGTGACTGATGACCAATTCCGTGTCTAGGGGTGAAAGTTCGCTTGGGCTGGACCAGTATTCTACCTGACTGTCACTCTTCTCACTGGTTTCCCAGCTAATATCAGCACTAGTTTCAGTGATATTAAAGGCTAGTATATCGTAAATTCTGGGAGGGGTAGTATCAGGTGGTGCTAGGCCACCGCCAGGCGGTCTAGGGATAGTCACAGTTAGATTTAATTCTGTTACCTCGCCACTATGCCATTCAGCCGTTTGTTCGGTAGATACCCCGTTTACATAGAAGGTTACGGTAGCGCCATCAAGTATATCCCCTTGAACAATAAGCTTCGGACCCATTGGGTCTGGACTGCCGTAAAAGCCGGCAGCGGCGGTCGCTATGGGATTACTCTCAATGCCAGTTCTGACTCCTTCCCCTCTGGCTTCGACTCGAGTCCCAACTGGTGCCGCACTATCGTTTATCTCAACCGTGCCGTAGAAGGCATGGGGCAACGGAGGAACCTCCTGGCCGTAAGCCGGGGTAGCGCACACCATTAGCAAAACAGCCAGCGTTACAAAGGTAATTACCTTTGCTCTCATGCTTGCCTCTCTCCGAGGGCGGCTCCCCTTTAGTGGAGCCGCCCTCAACTAGTACTTACATGCCCAGTGATACTGGAGTGAAGGTAAAACCGGCTAGAGTGCCATCATTGAGCATGAAAACCCAATAGCCGTAAGTCCTCAGCATCCAGCCATCAGGTGGTAAACCCTCACCGTCCCAGTCAGCAATAGCCCCGCCAGTGTAAATCCAGGATGGCTGGCTCACCGATGGACTAACCACTAACTTATATCCAGTTAGTCCGCCGGCAACCTCCTCAACGCTTACCAGGGCTTCATTGACCTTCAAGCCAATATCTGCAATATAAGCCGGACCTACTAGGTTCCAGCCTGAGTATAGCTGCTTGGATGGCACCGAGAGATTCGGGCTGTAAAGGATAGGTGCTGTGTCAGCCGAAGCCATCCTGACATATATGGCATCACATGGCTTTAGAGCATAATCACTGGTGAGCGCTACCCATGCTTGGGTTTGGTTATCAAAGTAGTAGGCTGGGCTGGTAGCATGTACATCAAGCCCGTCACCAAGAGCTGCGTATTCGCCCCAAGTATCAGCACCAGGGTCAAGGGCTATAGGTGTGGAGATAATATTCCAGCCAGCATCGACATCGACCATAGCATAGCCAAAGTAGGCAATATTGTCATCAAGCACTGTCTGGAATCCTCTGGTCAGCCATGGCTGGTAGCCTATACCACCGACTACTTTGTCACCAATGCCACCGGGGTTAGCATTTTCCTCTTCAGGTCCGCTAATATCACCCCACCAGTTGTAGCCGGCATCAGCATCACTACCCACCGCCAGTATCTCTAACCCTGTAGTATTATCGGTGATGTCATTGAATTGAATAGTAGCATCGGCTACGACTGCCAACAGCTTGATACCGCTCTCGTTACCAGAGATGGTATTCTGCTCTATAATCAGGCTACCACCACTAACTACCTCATCCACTTCTATGCCGATTATGCTTCCTGAGACGCCCTGTATCGTATTACTGCGAATGACGATGGTGTCAACAGCCCTTACCTTGACAATCTTTAGACCAAAGTCGGTATAACCGGTAATGGTCAGATTCTCTAAGGTAACATTGCTGCCGGTTAGCTCCCCAATAGTTATGCTACCGCTGATAATTGTCCCTTCGGTACCGATGATGGTTATCGGTTTGTCAATAATTACATCCCCGCTGTATGTTCCGGCCCCTAGCACGAGGGTTCCGCCGGGTGGAGTAGTATCAATCTCGTCTCCCAGGTTGCCCATTATAGTGGTAAAGCTCCACGAATAGGCTGAGGCTAGTGGATTGTCAGCAGCATCGGTAATAGCTGTGCTCAGGGTAGCAGTGTAGGTTGTATTTCCAGCCAAATCGGCACTGGGGGTGAAGGTAGCGGTAT